>DASUME010000408.1:0-3818 GCA_036277895.1 Polyangiales bacterium | reverse complement strand
GAGGAAGCCGATCGGGAAGCCCGCGCCTTGCGTCGCGATGGCCTTGCCGAGCAGCACGTTCACGTCGACCGTGAGCGCTTTGAGGAAGATGTACTGCCCGGCGTAGACGCCGAGGTCGGTGACGCCGTTGCTCGTCCCGACGCTGATGTCGACGAAGTCACGCGGGATGGTGCGGTGCACCGCGGCGCTGCGCGCGAGTTCGGGTTTGTCCTTCATGGGCTGACTCCCATGCGCCGGAAACTCCGCGCGCTGGCGTCCACGCTAGGGGCCCTCTTCGGTGCGCGGCGACTATCGTTCCGCGTGGTTGCAGCGTGTCAGGGCGCACGCCCGTAGGCGCGGCGATCGGTGCAGCCAAGGAAGCCCGACGCCTCGATCGCAGCGTTCACCCAGATGGCGACGTTCGTCGTGTTCACCAAGAGGAGCCTTGAGTGAAAGCCCCCGCCCGGATACCGGCGCGTGAACTCGAAGCGTACGAGGTAGCCGCTGCCGCCTGGACCCAAGAGGAGGTCAAAGTCGACGTCGAACACGCCTGGCCCAGGCCCCGTGTACATCAGCGCGACAAAAGGCGAACCGGCGACATCGCTCGCCTGGACCGGGTTGCTGATCGAGATGTCGTCGGTGGACCAGCGGCCCTCCACCCAGACGAAGCGATCGCGGAAGTCCATCTGGTCGTTCACGCCCGGCACGAGCTCGTCGAGCACGTTGAAGTCGTCTACGGGCACGATGCCGTGCGCGGGAAGGAAGAGCGAGACCAGGCGCCGGCGCTGATGGGCGATGGGCTGACGCCGCTCCCACGTCCCATCATCGAGTGCGCCGAGGCGCTCGCGAATCTCCCACTTCGCGGGCCGCACCGGAGAGTGACCCTCCGAGATGACGCCGAGCGGCGGACACGTGGGACGCGCCTTGGGCGCCGCATCGCTGAGCAGGTAGCGCGGCACGCCGCCTTGGCGCCCCTGCGCGTAGAGCCCGCAGTTCTGAGGCTGCTCGAGATCGATCGTCTGTACCTGCGTCGCGTGCACGGGCACCGGCGTGACCACGCTCGTACCCGTGGTCTGCTCCGTCGCGATCACGAGAAGCAGCAGCGTCGCGCATTGATTGTGGCTCGCGGGATCTTTCATCTCGCAGCACAGGTTTCCGTCGGTGTCAGCGAACAGCCAGGCGTTCGTCACGTCGTTCGCGATGATGCTGCAGGGGTGCTGGTACGCGAGGACGGTGCCGCTCCCCATCGGTTGCCCGGCGCCGGTGAAGAACGCGCGCGGGGCAGCCTGCGGCTGTGACGCGTTGCGGAGCATGCCGTCGGCGCCGATCACCGGGAAGTAGTTGCCGCCGTCTGGGCCGAAGCCGACGCCGTTTTGCATCGGGACCACGAGCACCCAGCGGTTGCGCCAGTCTTCCGAGCTGTCGAGGATGACCCCCTGCGGGATGCCCTGGTCGGCGACCTTGAAGAGCGGTCCGCTGTAGACGACGCGTCGCAGCGCACCCGCGCTGACCCCTGCGAACTTGCCCGGGTCGCTCGCGTCGCTGATCATCGTCGAGGCGTACAGCTCCTTCAGGTCGTCGTGCTGGATCTGCGTCTTGTCAATCCACGGCTGGGTCGAGTCGTTCGAGCCGAGGAGGTAGCGCGGCGAAGCCCGCAGCATGAGTCGCACAGTGCGCTGGCCGCCCGTCGTGTTCGTGATGATCAGGCTGCCCGCGCCGTTCACCTCGACCGTGATGCCGACGGGATTCTGCTCGTACTCGGTGTCACAGAGCTCATGCACGTAGAAGCCGGACCCGGCGGCGCCCGTCTTCGCGGGCGGCAGCCAAACGTGGGCGTCGCGGCCGAGCGTCGTGGGGTCGTCGAGGGGACCCGCGCCCGCCACGCCCCACACGGACACGAAGCGCGCGCTCCAGTTGATCGAGCTGTCGACGGAGGTGCCGCCCGAGCTCAACGTGGCGCCCACGAACAGCCAGCGCCCCTGCGCATCCTGGTCGATGTCGAAGCCGAAGCTCTTCCAGCACAGGCTCGCCTGCAGCTCGATCCACTGTTCGCGCGTGATCGCCATCCCAGGGTAGACCTCAAGTGGCGCCACGCGCGCTTTGGTCTGCGCCGGGAGGGTCACCACCGGCTGTAGCTTGATGCCGGCAGGATCGAGCGCGTCGCCGTACACCGCGTCCTTCGTTGTCACTTGTCCGCAAATGGCCGAGGCCGGCAGGCCGCGTTCGAGGATGGGCACAAGGTCGCGACGCACCAGAGGGTCGGTGGCTGCGGGCTCGCGACGCGTCACGAACAGCGCGCCCAGCGGCGAGGCACGATGTGCCAAAAGCTGCGCCAGTGACGGCCGCTGCGTTGAGCCCGTGGATGCACCGACGAGCGTGGCGGCGGCGCGCGCGAGGCGCGCAGGCGTCATCTTGGGAAGCGCCTGCGCAAAGGCGACCAGCCGAGAGCGTCGCGCCGTGATGCTTCTCGATGCCCCCTGCACGAAGTACCGCACGCGCTCGTGGCGGTCGAGCGCCCGGTCGGCGAACGCCAGGAACGCTTCGGGCATCACCTGCTCGATCGACTCGAGCACCTTTGCGGCGATCGCCGCGACGGCATCGACTTCTTTGTAGCGATTGCTGTCTTGGTCCGAGGCATACCCTGTGCCCTGCAGGCGCAGAAGAAGACTACGAACCCCGTCGCGACCCAGAACCCCGAGCTTCATAGACGCTCCGTGCTCATGAGGATGACCATCCCCGGCACCAGTACGCCGCCGGGCGTGGCGAGCGCGGGGGGCGAGCCGCCCACGTAGTCAACGTCTGCCACGCCCTCCACGCTGGAGACCGCGGCGAGAATCCCGCTGACGCTATCGGGCACGATCGGCGACGGATAGCGCGCTGCAGCGCCTGTATCGGCCACACTCGGCGCGCGCGCTTCGTAGGCTGCATAGATGGCGTCCACGATCGCGTTTCCAAGCGGACCCCCGGGGGTGACGCGCGACGTGATGGGGCCGCCGAGATCCACTGGAAAGGGGAGCGCCTCATCGAGGGTGACCGAGAAGGACGCGATGCTCGTTACGGTCCGCTGCACCACATAGGGACCGGAGCTGCCGTTGCTTGCCACGAGCACGCGGCTGCCGATCCGGATGCCCGTGACGTTGTCGAGCGTGAGCGTTTGGGTCGTGCTGGCGTTGACGACGAAGCCTTCGTTCGACTCGCCCGGCAAGACCCAATCGGGCGCGTAGATGCCGCTGACCTGCACCGCGAGCGTCGCGATGGACGAATCGACGGCTTCGTACACCGCGGACGTCGTGAGCACATCGAACGTCACGCGCGCCTGCATGTACGCCAGGAACGCAGCGCGCAGGTTGGGGCCGCAGAACTGGCCGTCGGCCAACACGGGCAAGAGCGTGTACGTCCCGATGCCCGTTGCGCCAGGCACGAGGTAGCACTCGCGCAGCGCGGCTCCGGGGAAGTCGAGCGCGAGCGCGCGCAGATCTGCGATGGACTCCAGGTCATCGCGCGCAGACAAAAGGCTACGTAGCGCCTGCTGGGTCTCGGCGGGCGCCATCGCATCGGCGCCGCCCGCGGTGTACAAAATGATCGCCTCGGCGAGGACAGTGCCGGCGGGCGAGACGAGGGTCAGTACATCCTTCGCGTCTTTGTTCCCGACGGCGCCGCTCTGCTCCGCGGTAATGGCGCCGACGGCCCCGAGCTGCTGCGCGAACAGATCCTGAAGCGCCGGGTCGGCGTCGAGCTCGTTGTAGAGGTCGAACAGCCATCGCTTGAGCGCCATGCCGTTGTCGACGTCGCGCAGCGCGCAGTACTCGCCCGTCGGCGCGAAGCGATACACCTCGCCC
>DASUME010000407.1:0-6126 GCA_036277895.1 Polyangiales bacterium | reverse complement strand
TCATCGCGTCAAGAATGCTTCGCGCTCCAGCATGCGCCACATCGATTCGAACGCGCGCGCGCGTCCGAAGTGCAGCAGGTGGCCGCCGAGGAAGTTGTGCACCTCGGCGTCGAAGTGCTTGCTCAGCGGCTCCGTGTGCGTGGGCCCGGTGATCGCGTCGGCCTCGCCGTTGATGATGATCACCTGCGAGCCGCGGATCACCGGCGGGCGCCCGAGCGGGCTGACCGGCACGTGCGAGAGCCGCATCGCCTCGCGCTGCAGCAGCTGCTCTTCGCTGGTACCGATGAAGCGCCCGTTGGCGTGTGCGAATAGCTCGATCGCCGACAGCGGGATGAAGAACAGCCCGCAGCGCGGCCGCGGATCGACCGTGGCCAACAGCGCCGCACCGTAGCCGCCCAGGCTGATCCCCATCACGCCGAGCGACGGCGTGCCCTGGCGCGTGAGGTAGTCGAACAGCGCCTGGTGATCGAATACCAGTTGGCGCATGCCCTCGATCGTAAAGCGCGGATCCGCGGACGGGAACGCAGGCGGCAGGAAACCACGCCGCGGCGAGCGCCGCAGTCCATGAAACGGCAGTACGCTCAGCACCACGTCCGCGCCGCGCTCGAACAGGCGCTGCACCGGCCACATGCGCTCCTCGATCGCGTACTCGCCGACCATGTAGCCGTGCAGGATCACCACCGTGGGCCGCGGCGCGCCATCGAGGTGGCGGTACCAGCGCGCGTGCGCGGTCTTGTTCGGCTCCACGCGCATGTACTTGTCGATCAGCGCGCCGGTGGTGTCCACGCCGAGCGTGGCGATGTCGTTCACGCTGAAGCTGGGCTCGATGCCCGCGCGCTCCAGCTGCTGCGGCGCCCACGACCCGAGTAGGTTGCTGACCGCCTCCGTGGACCAGAGTGGCTCGAAGTCACTCTGCCAGGTCAGATCGACCACCATACCCTGGTTGCCGAGCGTGCGGACGTGCGTGACGCTCGGCGCGATCGGCCGCGGCGCCGGGAAGAACGCGCTGCCGGGCGCGAGGTGCTCTTGGCGGTTGTAGAACGCGGCGATCACGGTCAGCGCGCGCATGCGGTCCGCGTGGCAGAGGCGCTCCGCCGCCGACCGCCCGCGCAGCACCTTCGGTGGGTTCATCGCTCCACCGGCGAACACGCGGTCGACGGTGTAGGCGAGCTTCGAGAGCACGTTCATCGGCTACGAGGATGAACGTGAGCGCTCGGGATTGGAAAAAACTCAGCCCTTGAGCGCCTCGATCACGAACGCGACCACCAGGATCGGGAGCGCGAACGCGCAGCCGATCAGCAGCGCGATGCCAGCGATCGTCAGGTAATCTCCGACGCGGCTGCGCCGTACGGGGCCTTCGCCGCTGGCCTCGCGGATCAGGTTCAAGTTGCGGCGGTTCGACTTGAAGAACAGGTCGAACACGTCTCCCAGCACGGGGACCGCACCCACCAGGCTGTCGACCGCCACGTTGATGGCCATCCGGATCAGCACCGGGCGCGGCACGTCGCGCTTGATCGCGAGCCAGAACAGCGTCAGCGAGCCGACTGCGGTGCTGGCGTCGCCGACGCCGGGCAACAACCCCAGCAGGGCATCGAACCCGAAGCGGTAGTTGGTGCCAGGCAGCTTGATGCCGTCGTCGAGGAAGCGAACCAGGTGCTCGGCCCAGTCGGGCCGACGCTCAGTCACGTTGCTCGTGGGCGGCACGTAGGGCCAGGAACCGCTGCTCGAACCTGGGCGGGCTGCGCTCCGGCCCGAGGTTGCGCGCCTTGAGGTGCTCCGGCCCGGGCAGGAAGCCCTTCTGTACGCCTGCGTAGATGCGCGGGCTGCGCGTCTTGAGGTAGGCGAGGTACGCGTCCGGCGCGTAGAAGCTGGTGCCCTCGTCGTGCGCGTTGACCTCGCAGGTGTCCTCCGAGTAGGTGCGACAGATGTGCGGCCGGGTCTCGTAGATCTTGCACTTGTTGTCCGACGCGAGGTGACGGCAGCGCGTCTCGAACTGCACCATCCACTCGTCGTCGCTGTCGCGGTAGATGCTCACGTGATCGTGATACAGGTGCCACAGGATCTCGGTGGCGGCCTTGACGTTGTCCGGCCCATCGATCGCGACCGCGATGTACGAGCAACACAGGCCGCACTTGAGGCACGGCACGTTGCCCTTGCGGTCGAGCCCGATGCGATCGGACGAGACGGGCAGCTGGCGCTTGTTCTTTCCCATCAGCGGCGCTGCGCGAGCTCCATGAGCAGCGCCATGAAGCGCGAGGAGTCGCCCGAGAGCTGCAGCTTTCCGAGCAGCGCCTGGGGCTTGAGCTTGCGGTCGCGCACCTGCGCCAGCGTGTCGTAGTCGATCGAGACCGTGAAGTTCGGCTTCTCCGGCGGCTCGTTGCCACCGAGCGCGATCTTGATCCGGACCTCGTCGAAGTCCGGCGTCTCCTTGATCACCAGGTGGTACTTCAGCTGCTCCTTGGCAAGCTTCTCCAGCACGCCGCGCAGCCGCTTCGGGTTCTGGCGCGTGAGCCGCTTGCGCAAGAAGGCGAGGCCCTTCTGCAGCTCGTCCTCCAGCTCCTCCAGGCCCACGTTCGCCTCTTCGGCATTCACGCCGACGGCGAGCCAGACCGGCACGCCGCTGGGCGCACTCTTGTCGGCGCGAAACTGCGCCTGCTCGGAGACGAGGTACAAGTCCGCGCCGCCTTTGCCTTCGAGCACCACACGGAAGGCACCCGGCAGGGCCTCCAGGTCCGCGTAGCGTTGCGCGAGCTCGGGGTCCTTGTCGGCGTTGGCCTTGAACTCCGCGGTGGCGGCGTTGACGAGCTCGGGAAGCTGCTTGCTGAGGATCTCGACGAGATTGACGGTCACGGGGGCGCTCCTAAACGCTGATTGGCTCGCTGTACCACGGCCTGCCCGCCGCGAGGATAGCAAGTCGCACGCATTTCGCGCACACTCACGCTGCTCTGACGCACTGCATGCAGGGGGGCGCCCGATGGCAGAACTGGAAGCATTCGACGAGTTCACGGTCTCGGTCGCGCGTGACACGTGGGACACATTCCGGCGCGAGCCCGTGCTGTTCCTGATCGCCGGCGCGGTGGGGATGCTGGTCTCGATCGTCACCCTCGGGGTGCTGCTCGGCCCCATGACGGTCGGCTACATCGAGCTGGTGCGCAAGGTTCGGCTCGGCGAGCCGGTGGCCGTGAGCGTGCTGTTCCGCCGCATGGACACGTTGGTGTCGTCGAACGTGGCGCTGTTCCTCGTCGGGGTGCTGGCCACGATCGGCATGTTCCTGTTGTTGCTGCCGGGCCTGCTCGTGATCTTCTTCACCACCTGGTCGCTGTTCGTGATCGCCTACGAGCGCGCGGGCGGCGTCGACTCGCTGCGTCAGAGCATCACGCTGGCGCGCGCCTTTCCGATGCACACGCTGGCGCTGCTGTTCGGGATCTTCGTGATGCACGCGCTCGGCGGGCTGATCGTGTTCGGCGCGCTGCTCGCGTTGCCGCTGGGCTACATCGCCATGGCGGTCGGCTACGAGCGCCTGGTGCAGTCGCCGGTCGGCGTTTACGCGGCCGGGTGAGCGCCGAAGCGAGCAGGCCGATCAGGTACCGCTGCGCAGATCGCTGGCGAGCGTCTGGGCGGTGCGGGCGCCGACGGCGCCGTGCAGCGGCTGGGTGCGGCCCTGGCGGAGTACGCCGCGCCACTCGTCGACCGAGTACGAGGCGGGCTTGGTCTTGGAGAGGAAGTCGTACAGCACGTCGAGGAAGCGCGCTGGGTCCGAGTGGTGCGGGAAGTGGCCGGCGCCGCGGAAGGTCTCCAGCCGGCTGCCGGGCATCGCCGCGTGCGCGAGGCGCGCGTGCTCGTATGGGATGATCGCGTCGCGGTCACCCCAGATCAGCAGCGTGGGCATGCCGCGCGTCAGGTAGCAGCGATCGAGCATGGTGATCACCTGGCCGCGCCAGTCGACCACCGCGTGCAGGGTGCGGATGAAGGCCGCGCGCGAGATCGCGTCGGGCAGCGCGTCGAAGATGCGCAGCATGTCCTCGCTGTCGCGGCCGACGTCGGTGTCGAGTGCCTCCAGCACGCGGAACAGCGCGCGGCCGAGCGTCTGCGCAAACGGCATCGTCAGCAGCGGCAAGATCGCGTGCGCGGGCGGCAGCGACGCCGCGCGCAGCAGCGGCGTGACCTCGCGCGAGACACCGCCGCTGCTGACCACCACCAGGCGCTCGCAGCGCTCCGGGTACTGGTAGGCGAACTGCATCGCCACGCCGCCGCCGAGCGAGTGCCCGACGACGGTGGCCTTCTCGATGTCGAGCACGGTCAGCAGATCGCGCATGCCGTTGGCGTAGGCCGCGACCGAGTAGTCCGCGCGCGGCTTGTCCGAGCGGCCGTGACCGAGCAGGTCCGGCGCGATCACGGTGTGATCGCGGGCGAGCGTGGGGATCAGGTTGCTCCAGGTGTCGCAGCTGTCGCCGATCCCGTGGATCAGCAGCAGCGGTGGCCCCTTGCCGGCGTGGACGAAGGCCCTCCGATAGCCGTGGATCGTCCGGTACTGCACCTCGTAGGCCGGCACGCTGGCCACTCCGGGCGGCTTGGGACGAAACTTCAGAATCTGCACCTAGTCGCCTCCAGCGCAGGAGTCTTCCAGAGAACCCTGACAGGCGGGAGCGGAGAATGTGTGCAGGCGCCGGTTTTTCCAGGCTGATTTTGACGCGAAACAAACTCGAAAATCGGTTTCGGAGAACTAATCTCGGCGGCGGTCTTGTTCTGCTACGAGGCGAATGACGATGAGGTTGCGCTACCCGTACGCGCTCGTGCTGAGCGCGGCGTTGGTCTTGCTGGTCCACAAGCTGGTTACCATCGTGCATCTCGCGCCGCTCACCGTGCTCTTGGGCTGGCTGCTGGAGGTCGCTGCGCTGAGTGCGCTGGCGGCGCTGTGGGGCGCGAGCCAGCGCGTGCGCGGGCTGGCGCTGGTCGGCAGCGTGTCGTTCGCGGTGCTGGCACACGCGGTGATCGTCCCGAGCCTCTCGCACACGTACTTCTTCGAGTCGGCGGCCGAGCGCCGCTTCTCGTTGCTCAACGTCGACCTGCGCACGCTGCGCTACTTCTTCGCGAACGTGCTGCCGGTGCGCGGGGTGCTGCTGCTGCTGGGGTTGCTGGCGAGCATGCACCTGGGCGCGTACTTGCTCTCGCGCCGAACCTTCCCGAAGCCGCTGCCGCTCTCGATCACCGGCCTGGTGGCGCTGGCGCTGTTCGTGGGCCTGCTGCGCGTGAACCCGCCGCTGCCCTCGCCGATCGCGGATCTGGCGGGCGACCTCGGTGAACGGCTGTTCGCGCCGCGGCTCGCCGTCGACCGCAGTCGGCCGGCGCGCTTTTCGCCGCGCGCGATCGATCGCAGCGGCGTGCCGGCGCATGGCGCGGCTCGCTACGACAAGGTGCTCGTGTTCGTGATGGAGACCATGAACTCCGACCTCATGGAGCGCGAGACCAAGCTGCTGCCCGCAGACACCTTCGTCCACAACGCGCTGCCACACGCGCATCGCTACGAGCAGTACTACGCGACCAACCAGGACAGCCGCACCGGCATGCTCGCGATGTTGACCTCACGCTTGATCCCGTACGAGGCGTACACCGAGGTCGATCGCGATCACTACATGTTCCTCGGCGAGCGCCCGTCGCTGGTGGACGCGATGAAGCACGAAGGCTTTCGCACGGCGTTCGCGGTCTCGCAGGAAGAAGTCGAGATCGTGGTCGGCGACATGCCGTGGGATGACGTGATCCACATCGAGGAGGGCGAGATCGACGCCGGGCGCATGAAGGACAAGCTGTGCTTCGTGCCGTACGAGTTCGAGCACGCGTGCGAGGACCTCGCGCTGCTGCCGCGCGTGCTCGCGTTCCTGGATCAGAACCCGCGCGCGTTCCTCTACCAGGAGTTCATCTGGGGACACGACGCCGAGTACAACCAGGCGTCAGGGCGCACGAACACCGACTACTACTCGCGCTACCTCGACGCGGTGCTCGCGCACCTGGCCGAGACCGGCGCGCTGGAGCGCACGCTGTTCGTGCTGACCTCGGACCACGGCATTCGCGAGAAGGACGATCAACGCCGGCGCGAGACATATCGCTTGCCGCTCTGGTTCTACGCGG
>DASUME010000406.1:0-3229 GCA_036277895.1 Polyangiales bacterium | reverse complement strand
CTCACAATCGCCGATCCACTGCGCTTGCATGCGCTGCGCGGCTTGCTCGAGGTCCTCGTGCGGACCGATCAAGCCCACGATCGCACGCCGTTGCAGCAGCGCCCAGAGCATGGCGATCGAGTCTGCGCCCGGTGCGATGCGCAGCCCCACCACATCTCCCGCCTGCACGTCCGCGATCGGAGCCTGCACGACCAGCTCCAGCCACTCGCGATAGCTGATCGTGCCGGCGTCGCTCACGAACAGCGGTCGGTCTCGGGCGCCGACGAAGGCCTCGTGCAGCGACGCGACCGTCACGTCACGCCTCCGAGGTACAACGTCTGCCCGGTCACGAAGTCGCTCGCGTCGCGCAGAAAGAACTCGATCACGTTGAGCACGTCGCGCAGCTCGCCCATGCGCGTGATCGCCTGGCGCTTGAGCAAGGCCTCCATCTTCGGGGCGGGCACGCTGCGGATCAGGTCGGTCGGTACCGGCGTGGGACCGACGGCGTTGACCGTGATCCGCATTCCCGCGAACTCGCGACTCATCACGCGCGTGAGGCTCTCGACCGCCGCCTTCGACGCCGCGTACGCCGCTTCTCCCTCGAGGTCGAGCGGCGTGGCCACGGTCGCGAAGTTCACGATCCGGCCGCCGTCTTTTCGCATCAGCTTGGCGGCCTCGCGACACATCAAAAACGTGCCCAGCACGTTGGTCTCCAGCACGGCGCGTACGGTGGCGATCGGCGTCAGCAGCACGTGGTTCATGGCGGCGATGCCGGCGTTGTTCACGATCGCGTACAAGCTGCCGTGCCGACGCCGGATGTCGCCGAACATCTGCACCGCCTTGGGCTCGTCGGCGACGTCCAGGCAGTGATGACGATAACGTGGGTGCTGCAGATCGCTCGGCTCTCGGCTGCAGCCTTCCACCAGCCAGCCTTGCTCGAGCAGATACTCGCAGATGCCGCGTCCGAGGCCCTTGCGGCTGCCGGTGACCAGCACGACGCGCGGACTCATCACTCCTCCTGCAACCGTTGGCGCAGGTACGCGACGAGTGAGGCCACGTCGCGGAACGGGCTGCGCGCCGGCGAGAATGCCTTGTCGGCCGCCAGCGCGAGCGCGCGATCGGTGCGGTCGAGCACGTGCTGCTCGAGCACGATGATCAGCTGCACCAGCCCGAGTGAGTCGAGCGCGCCGCCGCCGTAGAGCGGGGTGTCTTCCGCCTTGCCGAGCGGCACCGTCGCCGATTCGTTGTACTCGTCGATCGCGGCGTGCACCAAGCCGAGCAAGCTCTCGTCGTCGAGTGTCATGCGCGCCCCAGATCGCGCAGCCAGCTTTGGTGGAACATCGCGATCCGCTCCTCCTCCGTGCCGAGCAGCGCCTTGCGCTCGGTGTAGCGAAGCGCGCGCTGCACTTGCTCGCAGATCAGCTTGTCCTCCTGGTAGCCGTTGCGAAAGAAAGCCGCATTGGAGGCGTTCACTTCCTCGCGCAGCGTGACGTTGCCCTGCTCGCCGTCCCAGCTCACGAACACGCTGCTCTCGAAGCGGGTCGTGCTGGCGTCGATCGGATCGATGCGACTGACCACCACGAACAGGCCATACACCGAGACCACGTACGTGTTCGGGTAGAGCAGGAAGTGAGTGTAGCGCTCGCTGAGCGAGGCCTCGGGGTAGGCGTAGCGCAGCGCGCGCAGCACACGCGCCGACGAGGCCGCGGCGAAGCGTCCCACCGAGTGCTCGCCGTGCTGCTCGCGGGCGAGCTCGTCCAGGCCGTGCTTGTGGATGGTCTGCGCGTGCACCAGGGGCACATGGTAAGCGTCGAGGCCGTTCTCGAGCATCACTTTCCAGTTGCAGCCGAGCTCGAACACGCTCCGGTCGAGGCAACGCCGAGCGCCCTGAAGCACGTCCGTCAGCTCGCTTGCGAGCGAACCCATGCTCGAACGCAGCGAGCTCTCGCGCGGCTTGCGCGCGACAAAGACGAGCGGCCCCACCACCTCGAGCGCCCAGCGATCGAGCGTCAGCTGCTGCAGCAGCGACGGCGACATGTCTCCAAACGAACGACGCTGTGGGATGCCCACCGGCACGCCAGCGCTGTCGAACGTCCAGCCGTGGTAGGGGCAGCGCAGCGGTCCGTTGCCGCGCCCGCAGGTGCGCAGCGGACTCTGACGATGGCTGCACACGTTCTCGAACGCGCGCAGCTCGCCCGCGAAGTTCTGCACCACCACGCCGCGCCCAGCGACCTCGGCGGCGATGAAGTCGCGGTCTGCCTGGAGATCGCTGACCAGGCCCACCGGCACCCACTGTGCGTCGAAGATGAGCTCACGCTCGCGCTCCAGCACGGACGGCTCGGTGTAGTGCTGCGGCTCGAGCGCGCTCCACGTCACAGGCTCGCTCCACCATCCACCCCGATGCACTGGCCGGTGATGAACTTGCCGCAGTCGGAGGCGAGGAACGCGCAGAGTTGGGCCACGTCGAGCGGCTTGCCGATCCCGAACGGCTGGCGCGTGAGCAGGTAGGCCGTCTGCTCGGGTGGGGCAGCGCGCGTCATCTCGGTGTCGATCACGCCTGGGATGATCGCGTTCACACGGATCCGCTGCCGGCCCAGTTCGTGGGCGAGCGCGCGCACGGCGGCGTTGAGGGCGCCCTTCGAGGCGCTGTACGCCACCACGCTGGAGAAGCCGCGGATGGACGAGATCGAGGACATCAGTGTGATCGAGCTGTCGCCCGCGTTGACGTCGCGGCGCGCGAACGCCTTGCACAACGCCAGCCCCGAGAAGAGGTTCACATCGAAGATCGCGCGCATGCGCTCGAGGTTGAGCACCTTGAGCGGCGTGACGTCGTAGAGCCCGGCGCAGTGGATAAGGCCGTGCAGGGGACCGCTGCGCCCGGCGACGTCCTGCAGCCAGCGCGGCAGGCCGTCGAGGTCGTTGGAGAGATCGCGCGGCTCGGCCTGGAAGCGTGTGCCGTCGGTCATCGTGGCGCGCGCCGCTTCGAGCCGTTCGGCGGTACGCGCGATGCCGATCACGCTGGCACCGAGCTGGTTCAGCAGCTGCGCGACAGCGAGCCCGATCCCAGAGCTCGCGCCCGAGACGACGAAACGTTGCTCGGCTTCGAAGCGAATCATGTTGCCCCCTGCGTCGCGAACGGTCGCGGTCCAGGTACGTTGCCGCTGCCGGCGTCGATGGTGACGAGTTGTCCGGTCACGAAGCGCCCGGCGTCGGAGAGCAGGAAGGCCGCCAGCGCCGAGACGTCTGTGGC
>DASUME010000405.1:0-10667 GCA_036277895.1 Polyangiales bacterium | reverse complement strand
GCGACCTTCTGCGTCTTCGGCATGTCGACCAGGTAGTGCTTCAACGTCTCGGCCGCGACCATCGACGCCTTGATGCGCCACTGCGGCGAGTTCACCGTCAGCACCGCGAGCGCGATCTTGGGATCGTTCACGGGCGCGAAGCCTACCCACCACGTGTAGCCGCGGAACGCGGGCGTCTCGCGGTTGAGCGTGCCGGTCTTGCCGGCGACCTCGATGTTCGGCAGCAGCGGCCGGCCGCGTGCGTCGCGGAACGTGCGGCGGCAGGTGCCCTGCTTGATGGTCGCCGTCATCATCTGCCCGAGCTGCGTCGCGATGTGCGGCTCCATCACCTTGCGGAACAGCTCCGGCTCGGCCTTGAACACCGTCTGCCCATTGGCGTCCAGCACCGAGTCGACCAGCTCGGGCCGCATCATCTTGCCCTTGTTCGCGATCGCCCCCGCGATCGCCGCGCCGTGCAGCGGCGACAGCGAGGTGTGCCAGAAGCCCGCGGCCGTGCGCCCGAACTCCAGCTTGTCGGCCGGCACGTCGAGCAGGCTGCGCTCGGTCTGCACGTCGAACGGCAGCTTCTCGCCGAAGCCGTACAGCGAGGCCTGCTTGCTCAGCTTCTTCTGATCGAGGTAGCGCAGCGCGAGCTTGCCCATCACCGCGTTGATCGAGAACCCGAGCGCGCCCGTGATCGACGCGCACGCGCGATCGAGCTTGGGGTTGTCGGTCAGCTCCGCCATCGTCAGCGCGGACGAGCCGCCGTGGTAACAGGTGCTGCGCGTGGGCGCGAGCCCCTCGTTGAGCAGCGCGGTCGAGGTGATCACCTTGAACACGGACGCCGCCGGCGCCGTGGCCTCGAGCGCACGATCGGGGCCGTTGGGCTCCGCGCTGGAGTGGCTCACGTACGCGAGCAAGCGTCCGGTGCTGGGCACCATCGCCACCACGCCCGCGTACGGCACCTCGTTGCGCTTGAGCAGCGAGGCCACGAACTTGTCGAGCTCGGGATCGACCGTCAGTACGGCACGCTGGCCGTTGGGTAGCCGTGACGTCGCGCGGCCGTCGACCATCTCGCGCGCATGCGGACGCAAGCCCGCTAGCAGCTGCTCACGCCCGGCATGCGGGCGCGCGCGCGCGGCCTTCGCGGGAGCCTGTCCGGTCGTTGGTGCGGCTCCCACCAAATCGACCCAGCTCGAGAGCCCGCCGATCGCGATCGCAGAGCCGATTGCGAGGGCGAGCCAAGAGTGGGCGGGAGCGCGTGTATAGACCTGCCACCACCGCATCCTGCGCACGTTATTCGCCCCCCGAGACACGGTCAAAAACGTGCTGTTCGGCGGCAGGTGCAGCAAGGCGAATTGCGCGCTTTCGCCGGTAATGCTTCCTGCGGACGGAAGGCTCGGTTTACGATCGATACGTGGATCAGGGGCCCACGAGCACGGGTGAGCATACGGGGGTCATCGCACTCGAGAGCACCGTGCTCACGGCCACGTTGCCCGAGAAGAGCGAGCAGGCGCAGTCCGCTTGCCTGGTGATCCTGTTCGGCGCCGAGATCGGCCGCCGGGTCACGCTCGACGAGCGCGAGGTCGTGATCGGCCGCGCCAGCACCGCCGATCTTCAGATCGATGCCGAGAGCGTCTCGCGCACGCACGCGGTGCTCAGCCGCAACGCGCGCGGCTACGTGCTGCGCGACCAGGGCTCCACCAACGGCTCGTTCGTGAACGACCAGCCGATCCGCGAGCGCATGCTCAAGGACGGAGACCAGATCCGGATCGGCCGCGCGATGCTCAAGTTCCTCACCAGCGACAACGTCGAGGCGCAGTACCACGAGGAGATCTATCGACTGATGACGGTCGACGGCCTCACGCAGGTCTACAACCGCCGCTACTTCCAGGACTCCCTGGAGCGCGAGATCCAGCGCAGCCGCCGCTACAGCCACCGCTTCACGCTCGTGCTGCTCGACATCGATCACTTCAAGCAGATCAACGATCGCCATGGCCACCAGGCCGGCGACACGGTGCTGCGCAAGCTGGGCGCGCTGGTGCAGAACAAGGTGCGCGCCAACGATCTGGTCGCGCGCATCGGCGGCGAGGAGTTCGCGCTGATCTTGCCGGAGTCGCACTCCGGCGGTGCGCAGGCGCTGGCCGAGAAGCTGCGCCGCGCGGTCGAGAACGAGAGCTTCCGCCACGAGAGCGAGCTGATCCCGGTCACGATCAGCCTCGGGCTCGCGGAGTTTCAGCCCGCGCTCGCCGGCGACCACGCAGACGCGCTGATCAAGCGCGCAGACCTGCAGCTCTACGCCGCCAAGAAGGCCGGCCGCAACCGCATCGCAGGCCCATGAACTGCATGAGCGCTCGCTCTCTCGCGGCTGCCCGCACGCCCAGCGTCGCGCAGGTGGAGAGCCGACGTCGTGCGATGGCGGGCTGCTTCCCCGCGGGCTAGCCGAACAGGCTCGAGCCGCGCGCGCTCTTGCTGTCGTCCACCAGCGCCTGCAGCGAGGCGCGGATCTGCTCGTTCAGGCGGTGCACCACGAGCGCGTCGTCCGCGGCGTCCGGGCCGTAGCTCGACAGATCGATCGGCTCGCCGATCGCGATCCGCCAGCGCACCGGCGCGGGCAGCAGCCCCGCGAGCCCGAACCACGGGAAGGTCGCCGTGATCGGCACCGTGTCGCTGCCGAAGAAGCGCCCGAGCAGACGCGAGCGATGCAACACCGGGTTGGTGTCCTCGGCGCCGATGATCGCGGTCGGGAAGATCGGCACGCCCAGCTTGAGCGCGAGCTTCACGTAGCCGCCGCGGCCGAAGCGCTGCAGCCGGTAGCGATCGCGGAACAGCTTGCGCGAGCCCTGCGCGCCCTCGGGAAACACCGCGACCAGGCGGTCCTGCGACAGCAGGCGCTCGGCGTTCTCCGGACACGCGCGCACCGCACCGAGGCGGTTCATCACCACACCCATGAACGGGTAGTGGATCACCGAGTCCTCGGCGAGCCAGCGTACGGGCGACAGCTCGGGCCGCGCGTTGCGCAGCGCGCTGCGCAGCACGAGCCCATCCCACGGCAACGTACCGCCGCGGTTGGCGACCATCAGCGCGCGCCCCACGGCAGGCAGGTTCTCGGCGCCGACCAGCTCCACGCGGAAGTACTTCTGGCTGACCAGGTCGAGCACCGGGCGCAGCTTCTCGTCCACGTGCGGGTCGAACCCGAAGTCGTCGACCTCGGCGCTCAAGTTGCGCAGGCCGTGCGCGCCGTACTGACGAAAGTAGTAGTCGGTGGAGAGCAGCGATTGCGAGCTGCCGAAGTCCGCCGCCGCGCGCTGCTGGTCGCCGTGGAAGCCGCGCGTGAGCCGGGAGCCTTCCTCGTGCACCAACGCGGACGGAACCGGATCGTCGCTCCAGATCTCCTCGTCGGCATCGGCCGACTCCTTGGCAGCGCTCTTGGGCGGCGCGACCGTCGCGGCCTCGGCTGCGGCGCTGATGCGCAGATCCGCCAACGGCGCGTCGGGCTCGGTGCCCCAGTAGGTGTTCTTGGCCTCGCGCGTGGCCGCCTCGGCGATCGCGCGCACCCGCTCGGCCTTGGCTTGCTCGCGGGCGGAGGAACCGCGCGCGTCGACCGCCTTCGCGCCGCTGTTCGCGGGCTCCGGCTTGGGCCTGGCCGCCTCGGCGGCGTCGCGCTCCGCAAGTCGCTCCGCGATCTCGGCGATCTTGGTGGTCTTGGGCCGGGGGCCCGCGGGCACCGTGGGCCGCGACGGCAGCGAGGCCTTGGGCGCGGGCGGGGCCACGCTCTTGCGCTTGGCTTCGGGTGCCGCGCTCTTGCTCGCGACTCCCTTCGGCGGCGTGGGCGGCTTGGCCTTCGCGGGCGGCGGCACCGTCTGGGACTTGGTGGCCTTGGTGCTCACGCTGCGCGCAGCCGCGGCCCCCACACGCTTGTCGGCGGCCGACTTGGGCTTCTTGCTCATGCGTAGGACTCCGTCAAAAGGCGCGCCTCGCGCAGCCGCAGCGTGGCGCCCAGCTCCAGTACCGCCTCGCGCGTGGTGTATCCCGGCGAGAAGCCGAGCTCGCGCTTGGCCTTCGCACCGTCGGCTACGCACACGTAGCGCAAGAAGCGCAGCATCGGCGCCGGCACGCGCGCGGCGCCCGTCTTCCACAGCAGGTCGAGCACCCCTTCGGCGACGAAATGCGGCACCGGCAGGCTGCGCTGCCCGAGCAGCTTCACCACCGTCGACATCGGCAACACTCCGTCGCCCACGATGTTGAACACGCCCGAGACGTCGCGATCGAGTGTGAGCTTGAGCGCGGCCAGCGCGTCCACCTCGTGCACGAACTGGATCAGCGGATCATAGCCCAGCAGCGTCGGCACCACGCCCTGGGTCAGCCATCGCGTGACGTAGTTGTCGACCGTGGGCCCGAGCAACGGGGCAAAGCGCAGCACGCTGACCGAGGCGTCGCGATGATCGCGCGCGTAGGCCTCCAGCTGACGCTCGGCGTCGATCTTGTCGTTCAGGAACGGCACGCTCGCCAGCCCGCGCAGCGGGTGCGACTCGGACAGGAAGTTGGGGTTGTCGAAGTGCGGGCCGTAGAGCGCGCTGGAGGATCCCAGCACCAGCTTCTGCACCGGCCGCTCGCGACAGGCGTTGAGCACGTGCAGCGTGCCCACGCTCTCCAGCTCGTGCGCCCACACCACGTTGCGGGTGGGGCTCTCCAGAAAGCCGAGATGGAACAACGTGTCTACGTTCTCGGCCGCAAGGATCTCGGCGATCCGTGCAGGCGCGCTGGGCTGTGCGCGATCCACGGCGTACGAGCGCAGCTTGGCACCAGCAGTGGCGGGCGAGTCGCTGTCGATCACCACCAGGCGGCGTACCGAGTCGTCCTCCTCGAGCAGCTTCAGCAAGCTGCGCCCGAGAAAGGTGCGCACTCCGGTCAGCGCGACGCTGCGCGTGGTGCGGTCCCCGCTGGGAGTACGCACGATCCCCGCTAGGTCTCTTTGCGTCATGGTCGGGCGACATTAGGCGCGCGGATACAGGTGGTCAACGTTCGGTACCGACGCGCTGCGGCAGGCCGCGTCACGCGCTGGCTCGCGTCCGCTGTGCGCGTGCGGCTGTCGCACATGTAACCAGTCTTGACCCCCCCAGCACGCAGACTATGTTCCCCTTTAACGTTGGGAAGCCGCGCGCTTTCGGCGCTACAGTTACGAGGACTGGCCGCCCTTCATCAGCGTGTTCCAAGCTCCGCTTGAAAGCTCCGAAAACCCAACCACACGGGACAACATGAGCGACGCAGACGAGAAGTTCGCACCCGATTTCGACGAGCAGGAGATGGACCTCACCGAGGAGATGCCGCTCCTGCCGATACGCAACGCGGTCCTGTTTCCAGGGGCCGTCGCTCCCTTCGACGTGGGCCGCGAAAAGTCGGTGGCTCTCGTCGAGGACATCGAGAACCAGAGCCAGCCGATCATCGTGATCTTCGCGCAGCGCGATCCGAGCACGGACGATCCGGGGCAAGACGAGCTCTACCCGGTAGGCGTCGCAGCGCGCGTGCTCAAGGCGCTCAAGCACAGCTCGGGCAACTACAGCTTGATCCTGCAGGGCCTGGTCCGCGTGCGCATGGAGCACGTCACCACCAGCGCGCCGTACCTCAAGTGTCGCGTCTCGCGGCTCGACGAGCCCAAGGCGGATGACGTCGAGGCCGAGGCGCTCGCGATGAGCCTGCGCGACATCGCCAAGCAGGTGATCCAGCTGATGCCGGAGCTGCCGCGCGAAGCGGGCTCGCTGATCGACTCGATCCAGGAGCCCGGCCAGCTCGCCGATCTGGTGGCCGCCAACCTCGACACGCCGGTCGACGAGAAGGCCTCGCTGCTCGAGACGCTCGACGTCAAGGAGCGCATCCGCAAGGTGCTGCGCCTGCTGACGCGCCAGCTCGAGATCCTCAAGATGCGCGAGCGCATCAACTCCCAGATCAAAGAAGAGATGGGCAAGAACCAGCGCGAGTACGTGCTGCGTCAACAGCTCAAGGCGATCAAGGAAGAGCTCGGCGAGGAAGACGGCGATCAGGGCGACCTCGACGTGCTCGACGAGCGCATCGCCAAGGCCAACCTGCCCACGGACGCCGAGAGCGTCGCGCGCAAGCAGCTCAAGCGCCTGCGCACCATGCAGGTCGGCTCGGCCGAGTACACCGTCGTGCGCACGTACATCGACTGGATCCTGGACGTACCGTGGCACGCCCAGACCACGGACAAGATGGACATCGCGCAGGTGCGCCAGGTGCTCGACGAGGACCACTCGGGCCTCGAGAAGGTCAAGAAGCGCATCGTCGAGTACCTCGCCGTGCGCAAGCTGAAGCCCGACAAGAAGGGCCCCATCCTGTGCCTGATCGGACCGCCCGGCGTCGGCAAGACCTCGCTCGGTCGCTCGATCGCGCGCGCGCTCGGTCGCAAGTTCGTGCGCAACTCGCTCGGCGGCGTGCACGACGAAGCAGCCATCCGCGGCCACCGTCGTACCTACGTGGGCGCCCTGCCCGGCCAGGTGATCCAGGGCATGAAGAAGGCGGCGACCGTGAACCCCGTGTTCATGCTCGACGAGATCGACAAGATCGGCCACGACTTCCGCGGTGACCCCGCGGCGGCGCTGCTCGAGGTGCTCGACCCGGAGCAGAACGACACCTTCAGCGATCACTACCTCGAGATCCCGTACGACCTCTCGCGCGTGATGTTCGTCGCGACCGCCAACGTGGCGGACACCATTCCCGCGCCGCTCCGCGATCGTATGGAGATCCTCGAGATCCCCGGCTACACGCGGCGTGAGAAGCTCGACATCGCGCGCGATCACCTGATCCCGAAGCAGATCGAGGAGCACGGCCTCAACAAGGAGCAGCTCACGATCGCCGACAGCGCCGTGGAGATCGTCATCGACGCCTACACGCGCGAGGCCGGCGTTCGTAACCTCGAGCGTCAGGTGGCGAGCGTGATCCGCGGCGTCGCGGTGAAGGTCGCCGAGGGGCAGCACGGCCCGTACAAGATCGAGAACGCGGAGCACATCCGCGAGTACCTCGGTCCGCAGCGCTTCTCGAGCGAGGTCGCCGAGCGCACGTCCGAGCCGGGCGTGGCCACCGGCCTCGCCTGGACCTCGGTGGGCGGCGAGATCCTGTTCATCGAAGCCACGCGCATGCACGGCACCGGCAAGCTGCAGCTCACCGGTCAGCTCGGCGACGTGATGAAGGAGTCCGCGCAGGCGGCTCTGTCGTACGTGCGCACGCGCGCCAAGACGCTCAACATCCCGGAGGACTTCCTGGAGAAGAGCGACCTGCACATCCACATCCCCGCCGGCGCCATGCCCAAGGACGGCCCGTCTGCAGGTGTGACGATGATGACCGCGATCGTCTCGCTGCTGACCGACATCCCGGTCCGCAACGACGTCGCGATGACCGGCGAGATCACGCTGCGCGGGCGCGTGTTGCCCGTGGGCGGCGTGAAGGAGAAGGTCCTCGCGGCGCACCGCGCAGGCATCACGCACGTGATCCTGCCCGAGCGCTGCATGGCGGACATCGAGGAAGTCCCGCAGGAAGTGCGCGACGAGCTCGAGTTCCACCCCGTGCAGAAGATGGAAGAGGTGCTGCGCATCGCGCTCACGGCCCCCGAGAAGCTCAAGCTCGGTGGCGGTGAGAAGGAGCCTCCCAAGGGCGAGAAGAAGAAGAGCGGCAAGTCCGGCGGCGCGCCCGCCACACCCGCCTGACTCTCACGCCATGCAATCCAACGCCCGCGGCCATCTCAGCCGCGGGCGTTCGTGTTTTTGGTGAGCTAAGGATGAGTCGATGGCAGACAAGAGTGCGGTCGTAATCGGGGGCGGATCGTGGGGCACGGCCCTCGCGAAGGTGCTCGCCGAGAACGGACATCAGACGCGGCTGTGGTGCCGTGAGCCCGAGCTGGTCGAGGCGATCAACACGCAGCATGAGAACACGCTGTACCTGCCCGGCATCGCGCTGCCCGACAACCTCGTCGCGTACGGAACGCTCAGCGAGGCGCTCGCCGCGCGCGACATCAAGGCCGTCATGCTCGTGGTTCCGTCGCACCACCTGCGCTCGGTGGCCCGCGAGCTCGGTGAACTGCTGCCCGACGACGCGCCGATCATCGCCGCCACCAAGGGCATCGAGAACGAGTCGCTCGAGTTCTCGTCGCAGATCCTCGCAGGCACGCTGCCGGCGCGCCTTCACCCGCAGCTCACGTTCCTCAGCGGCCCGAGCTTCGCGAAGGAAGTGGCGCTCGGCATCCCCACCGGTGTGCTCGTCGCGGGTGCCGACGAAAGGTGGACGGTCGCTGCGCAAGAGGTGCTCGGCAACCAGCGCCTGCGCGTGTACCGCACCGACGACGTGATCGGCGTCGAGATCGGCGGCGCGCTGAAGAACGTGGTCGCGATCGCGGCCGGCATCAGCGACGGCATGGGCTTCGGGCACAACTCGCGCGCGGCGTTGATCACGCGCGGGCTGGCGGAGATCGCACGGCTCGCGCTCAGGCTCGGCGCGCATCCCCTGACCATGAGCGGACTGTCCGGCATGGGTGATCTCGTGCTGACCTGCACCGGTGATCTCTCGCGCAACCGCCACGTCGGCATCGAGCTCGGCAAGGGCAAGAAGCTGCCGCAGATCCTGAGCGAGATGACGATGGTGGCCGAGGGCGTGAAGACCGCGAAGAGCGCGTACCAGCTCGCGCAGCGCGAGGGCGTGGAGATGCCGCTCACCGAGGGCATCTACCGCGTGCTGTACGAGAATACAGACCCGCGCGTCGAGGTGGCCGAGCTGATGGCCCGCTCCCCTCGCCCCGAGCGCGACGACTGATTAGAGCGGACCGCAGTCGAGGAACTGGCCGAACTGCGTGCGCTCGGCGTCGGTCGGCTTGTCGCCCTCGGAATCACTCGGCGGCATTGTCTTGCCGTTGACGACGAAAGCCTTCAACAGCGCCTTCGCGTCCTGGATCTGTTCCAGCGTATCGAACACGGCGTCCGGGGGAGCATCATTGCGAGCAGAGCCCTTGACGGTCGCCGCGTGGCAGGACGCGCAATACTTCGCCTCGAACGCCTTGCCGAACGAGGCGTAGGTCAGCGTCGCGCACGGGTCGCCGTTGGCGCCGCCGTCGCTCTTGCCCGCGTCGGTCGCGACGGTGGCGTCGGCCTTGCCGGCGTCCTGCACGTCGTCGTCGTCATCTTCGCCAGCGTCGTCGCCGCCGCCACCGGAGCTGCGTGCGTCGGCGCGGTTCGCGTCGCGGCCCGCGTCGTTCGTGGGCGCGGGCGTTTCGTCGGTGGTGTCGCCGTCGTCACCGCTGCTGCTGTCGTCACCGCAAGCCACGACGGCCAGCATGGCCGCCGTAATCATCAAGCGCTTCATGGTCATATCCAACACTCCGTGGCGGGCAGCATGCCGCACACTCGGTACGAATGCTCGCGTGCCCTGGCCTTCTAACCCAGGATCAAGAACGGCTTTGCATCGAAATTCGCGCCCTCTGCGACTACGCTCGACCGCGTGGTGAAACGCCGCCCTCAGTTTTTGTATGTCATCTTGCTGCCGCTGATCGTCGCGGCGGCGGGCGTGCTGGGGTACTTCACCTGGGAGACGGCGTCTCGCTACGAAGAGCTCGGCGCCAGCTCGATCGCGCACTCGACCGCGCTGCTGGTGGCAGAAAAAGTCGATCGTATGGAACAGGAGCTGATCTTCCGCGACAACGCGGTGTTCCACATGATCGACGTCAGCGACCTGACCAGCCTGCCCGAGCGCTGGCTGCCGCTGGCCGAGCGCATCTCGCCCAGCGTGCGCGACCTGCTGATCATGAACGAGCAGCGCAACATCGTGCCGGGCGGCTACGTCAGCCGCGCCGCGCAGCGTGAGCAGCCCGCGTTCCTGCGCCTGTTCCGCAAGCAGATCGCGCCCGAGCTCGCGTTCGAGAGCCTCGCGACCGACCAGCTGCGCCACCTGCACCTCACGCTCAACGGCACCAGCTACCTGATCTCGTACATGGCCACCGAGTACGCGGGCGAGCGCTACGTGCTGGCCGCACACCACGACACCGGCTTCATCGTGCGCGAGGAGTTCCCGCGCCTGGTCGGCAGCGACGAAGGTGGCGCGTACATCAACGTGATCGACGAGGACTCCCGGCGCATCTTCGGCGACAACATGGCGCAGGTCGCGGACTACCTCGCGGGCATGCGCTTCCCCACCACGCTCTACCGCTGGCGCCTGCAGGTCGCGCCCAAGGACGCGCCGCTGCTCAAGGAGCAGGCCGCGCGCCGCGAGTTCAACAAGGCCGCGATGATCGCGCTCTCGGTCGCGATCTTGCTGCTGGGCGTGATGTTCCTGCTCTACGCGATCGTGCAGGAGCGCCGGCTCAACGCGCTCAAGAGCGAGTTCATCGCCAACGTGTCTCACGAGCTGAAGACGCCGCTGTCCGCGGTGCGCATGTTCGGCGAGCTGCTGCTCAGCCAGCGCGTGTCGAGCGAGGACAAGCGCCGGCAGTACCTCGAGATCATCGTGCGCGAGTCGGAGCGCCTGAGCGGCCTGATCGAGAACGTGCTCGACTTCGCGGCGCTGGAGCGCGGCAAGCAGAGCTACGCGCCGGAGCAGGCCGACCTCGGCGAGCTGGTCACGCGCGCGGTCGAGACGGTGCGCCACCGGCTGGAGACCACCGAGATCACGGTGCACGGCGCGCAGGGCCAGCC
>DASUME010000404.1:0-6408 GCA_036277895.1 Polyangiales bacterium | reverse complement strand
GCCGCCCTCGGTATTCCCCCGCTTCCGCTCGACGCCAAGCAGGTGTCCGAGCTGGTGGAGCTGCTCAAGGCGCCCCCCGCCGGGGAGGGCGAGTTCCTGGTCGAGCTGCTCACCTACCGGGTTCCGCCGGGAGTCGATGATGCGGCGAAGGTCAAAGCTTCGTTCCTGGCGGCCATCGCCCACGGAGATATCACGGTCGACCTGATCTCGCGCGCCAAGGCCACCGAGCTGCTGGGCACCATGGTCGGCGGCTACAACGTGAAGCCGCTGATCGATCTGCTCGATGACGCGGCCGTGGCCGAGGTGGCCGCGCAGGCGCTGAAGAAGACGCTGCTCATGTTCGACTTCTTCCACGACGTGGCCGAGAAGGCGAAGGCCGGCAACGAGCACGCCAAGCAGGTGGTCCAGAGCTGGGCCGATGCGGAGTGGTTCACCAGCCGCCCCGAGGTGCCGCAGAAGATCACCGTCACCGTGTTCAAGGTCAGCGGCGAGACCAACACGGACGACCTCTCTCCCGCGCCGGACGCGTGGAGCCGTCCCGACATCCCGCTGCACTACCTCGCGATGTTGAAGAACACGCGCCCCGGCATCACGCCCGAGGAAGACGGCAAGCGCGGGCCGATGAAGTTCATCGAGGACCTGAAGAAGAAGGGCCACCTGGTGGCCTACGTGGGCGACGTCGTCGGCACGGGCTCGTCGCGCAAGTCGGCCACCAACAGCGTGATCTGGGCCACCGGCGAGGACATCCCGTACGTGCCCAACAAGCGCTTCGGCGGCGTCACGCTGGGCGGCAAGATCGCGCCGATCTTCTTCAACACACAGGAAGACTCGGGCTCGCTGCCGATCGAGGTGGACGTCACGGGCATCGAGATGGGCGACGTGATCGACGTCTATCCCTACGCGGGCAAGCTGGAGAAGGACGGCAAGGTCATCAAGGAGTTCCAGCTCAAGAGCCCGGTGCTGTTCGACGAGGTGCGCGCCGGCGGCCGCATCAACTTGATCATCGGTCGCTCGCTGACGGCGCGCGCGCGACAGGCTCTGGGGCTGCCTGCCTCCACCACGTTCCGGCTGCCGGAGTCGCCCAAGCAGTCCACCCGGGGCTTCACGCTCGCGCAGAAGATGGTCGGCCGCGCCGTGGGCTTGCCCGAGGAGCAGGGCGTTCGCCCCGGCACGTACTGCGAGCCGCACATGACCACCGTCGGCAGCCAGGACACCACGGGCCCGATGACGCGCGACGAGCTGAAGGACCTCGCCTGCCTCGGCTTCTCGGCCGACCTGGTGATGCAGTCGTTCTGCCACACGGCGGCGTACCCCAAGCCGGTCGACGTGAAGACCCACCGCGAGCTGCCGCAGTTCATCTCCAGCCGCGGCGGCGTGTCGCTGCGCCCGGGCGACGGCGTGATCCACAGCTGGCTCAACCGCCTGCTGTTGCCGGACACGGTCGGCACCGGCGGTGACAGCCACACGCGCTTTCCGATCGGCATCAGCTTCCCGGCCGGCTCGGGGCTGGTCGCGTTCGGCGCCGCCACCGGCGTGATGCCGCTCGACATGCCCGAGTCCGTGCTGGTGCGCTTCAAGGGCGAGATGCAGCCCGGCATCACGCTGCGCGACCTGGTGCACGCGATCCCGCTGTTCGCGATCAAGCAGGGCCTGCTGACGGTCGCCAAGCAGGGCAAGAAGAACATCTTCTCCGGGCGCATCCTGGAGATCGAGGGGCTGCCGAACCTGAAGGTCGAGCAGGCGTTCGAGCTCACGGACGCGTCTGCAGAACGTTCGGCCGCCGGCTGCACCGTGCTGCTCAACAAGGAGCCCATCATCGAGTACCTGCGCTCGAACGTGGTGCTGATGAAGAACATGATCGTGAACGGCTACGCCGATCGCCGCACGCTCGAGCGCCGCATCAAGGCGGTCAATGCGTGGCTCGCCGACCCGAAGCTGCTGCAGCCCGACGCAGACGCCGAGTACGCGACCGTGATCGAGATCGATCTCGCCGAGATCAAGGAGCCGATCGTGGCCTGCCCGAACGACCCCGACGACGCGAAGTACATCAGCGAGGTCGCGGGCGCCAAGATCGACGAGGTGTTCATCGGCTCGTGCATGACGAACATCGGACACTTCCGCGCGGCCGGAAAGCTGCTCGAGGGGAAGAAGGACATCCCGGTCCGGCTGTGGGTCGCGCCGCCGACCAAGATGGACGCGGCGGAGCTCACCAAGGAAGGCCACTACGCCACGCTCGGCGGCGCCGGTGCGCGCATGGAGATGCCAGGCTGCTCGCTGTGCATGGGCAACCAGGCGCAGATCAAGGAAGGCGCCACGTGCATGAGCACCAGCACGCGCAACTTCCCCAACCGCCTGGGCAAGAACACCAACGTCTACCTCGGGTCCGCGGAGCTGGCGGCGATCTGCAGCAAGCTCGGACGCATCCCGACCGTGGTCGAGTACCACGCCGAGATGGGCATCATCAACAAGGACGCCGCCAAGGTGTACCGCTACATGAACTTCGATCAGATCGACGAGTACGCGGACGCCACCAAGGATCTCGCCGTCTGATCGCTTGCGCCGCGTGCCGACATCGCGGCAGCTGTAGGCGCAGCGATTGCGAAGCATGGCGGAAATGAGCCGTCATTTCTACGCTTTGTGGCTCGATACTGACGCGTTCGGTCCATACTTCGGCCAGTGGGGATCACCAACTTGCTGCCAGCGTGGGCTGACGCGCCGATGAGCGACACGTCGCTCGATGCGGCGCTTCACCGGCAGCTGCGCGAGGTTGTCTTCCCCCGCCTGGCGACGCCGCGCGAGGCGCCGCTCCGGCTCTGGATCGTGGGCTGCGGAGAGGGCGCGAGCACGTACGCTCTCGCGGTCGAGCTGCTCGCCTTCCTGGGCGAGCGACCGTTTCAGATCTTTGCGACCGATCGCGATCAGTCCCTGATCGATCGCGCCCGCGCGCGTAGCTACGACGAGCCCGTGCGCCGTCGCTGCGTGTTCGCGCGCCACGAGTTGCTCCGCGATCCGCCGTACGGCCGCATGGATCTGGTCGTGTGCCTCGGCGTGCTGACCCCGCTCGAGGCCTCGTCGCGCGAGCGCGCGCGCGCTGCGCTGCACTTCGCGCTGCGGCCGTCCGGCTTGCTGCTCGCCGAGCGCGGGCTCGAGCTCGGCGACAGTGCCTTTCGCGCCTTCGATGCGGCGCCCAACGTCTATGCGCGCGGCACGTTCGCGAGTGCGCTGCGCCTGACCACGCGCGAGCCCGAGCTGCACACGGAACCGGCTCGCTGGGCGCCGGCGCGGGGCCTGGATCTGTCGCGCCAGCTCGACCGCATGCTGCTCCAACACTTTGCGCCGCCCTGCCTGCTGGTGGACGACACGCTCACGGTGCTGCAATCGCGCGGCGACGTCGAGCGTGTGTTCGGGACGCGCGGCCAGGGGCACGAGCACCTCAGCGCCGTCGTCGGCGAAGGGCTGGGCGCGCCGCTCGCGCTGCTGGTCCGCAATGCGCTGCGCTCGGGCGACGTGGAGCGTGCGGGCGCGATCTCGCGCGTGCGGCCGAACGGCAGCATCGAGAGCTTCGACGTGTGCGCGCTGCCGCTGGCGGGCGTGCTCGAACATTCCCGCACGGTGGCGCTCACCTTCGCGCCGCGCCACGACGAGTGGCTCGATCGTCCACGCGGCGCGGGCGGCACGAGCTCCGAGCTCGAAGAGCTGCGCGAGCACATCGCCGAGCTCGTCGGTGCGCACGCGCGTGCCACGCGGCAGCTGGTCTCGCTCAACGACGAGCTGACCGTGGTCAACGATGAGCTCTGCGCGGGCAACGAAGACCTCCAGGCCTTGAACGAGGAGCTACGCACGGCGCAGGAGCAGCTGCTGGGCGGCAACGACGAGCTGAGCGCGCTCAACGAGCAGCTCGCCCTGCGCAACCGCGAGCTGACGCAGGTCAACAGCGACCTGAGCAACGTGTTCGCGACCGCGGAGGTGCCCGTGGTGATCCTCGATACGGCGCTGCGCATTCGCCGCTTCAGCAACCAGGCGCGGCTGCTGGTCAACGTCTCGGAGCGTGACCTCGGACGCCCGCTGGACGATCTGCGCCTGGAGATCGACGCGCCCGAGCTGAAGGTGTCCATCGCGCGCGTGATCGAGAGCGAGCTGGCGACGGAGTGCGAGGTGAGCGACCACGGCGGTCGCTGGCACCGCCTGAGCATCCGGCCGTATCGCGACGCCGAAGACCGCGTCGATGGTGTGGTGATCTCGCTGTTCGACATCGACGCGCTGAAGCGCACCGCGCGCCAGGCCGAGCTGGCGAGCCAGCAGGCAGAGCGGGCAAACCGCGCCAAGGACGACTTCCTGGCCACGCTCTCGCACGAGCTGCGCTCTCCGCTGCACAGCGTGCTGGTCTACACGCAGCTGCTGCGGCGCGATGCGCTGCGCGGCGAGAAGGTGCTGCAGGCGGTGGACGCGATCGAGTCGGGCGTGTCGTTGCTGGTGCAGCTGCTCGACGAGCTGCTCGACGTGTCGCGCATCGTCAGCGGCAAGTTCCCGCTACGCAAGCGATCCACCGAGCTGCCCGACCTGGTCGCGCGCGCGCTCGAGGTCGTGGCAGAAGAGTGCGCCGAGAAGCAGCTGCGCGTGCGCGCCGATCTGCCCGCGACGCTGCGCGTGTCCGGCGATGCGCTGCGCTTGCAGCAGGTGGTCGCGAACCTGCTCTCGAACGCGATCAAGTTCACGCGCCCGGGCGGCTCGATCGCGGTCTCGGTGGGAGCGCTCGGCGGCTGGGCGCGCCTGTGCGTGCGCGACGACGGCATCGGCATCGACCCGGCGTTCTTGCCGCGCGTGTTCGACCGCTTCACGCAGGGCGACAGCACGCTCGCGCGCGAGTTCGGCGGCCTCGGGCTTGGACTGCATATCGTGCGTCAGATCGTGGAGCTGCACGGCGGCGAGGTGGCCGCGGCCAGCGACGGTGCCGACCGCGGGGCGCAGTTCACGATCTCGCTGCCGGTCGCGCTGGAGGTCGAGAGCACGCCGGAGCCCGCGCAGTCGCTCGCCACTCCGCCGGGCTTGCTCGATGGGCTCCGCATCCTGGTCGTCGATGACGACCGCGTGGCGCGCACGGCGGTCACGGACTTGCTGAGCCACGCGGGGGCGGAGGTGCTGTCTGCGCCCTCGGCCGCTGACGCGCTGGAGGCCGTGGTCGAGTGCGGGCCGCAGCTGATGTTGTGCGATATCGCGATGCCGGGGGAAGACGGCTATTCGCTGATCAGGCGCGTGCGTGCGCTGGACGATCCCGCGCTGGCGCGCATTCCTGCGCTGGCGCTGACGGCGTTCGCGCGCGCCGCCGACCGAGAGCGCGCGCTGGCGGCGGGCTACCAGGATCACCTCGCCAAGCCGGTCGACGTCGACCTGCTCATGCAGGCGTTGTCGACGTTGCGCGCTGACTCCAGCGCGCCGTGAGCCGCGCCAGCGCGGGCCCCACCGCCAACACCACCAGGAAGCGTGTGGTCTGCATCGCGGTCACGAACGGCAGGTCCACCTTCGATGAGGCGGCGATGATCGCGACCGAGTCGGCGCCGCCGGGGCTGGTCGCGAGGTACGCGGTCAGGGGATCGATGCCGGTGACGAGGTGCAGCGCGTACGCGAGCCCCCCGCACAGCGCGACCAGCACCAGGATCGACGCCAGCACCTTCCAGAACGCGCTCGCGGTGTAGCGCAGGATCTCGCGTGTGAAGCGCGCGCCGATCGCCCAGCCGAGCAGCGCGTAGCTGATCGCGAGCAACCACGGCGGCAGCGTGATCGGAAAGTCCGCGAAGCCCGCCAGCAGCGCCATCACCAGCATCGGCAACAGCAGCGCAGCGCCGGGCCCATCCCAACGCCGCGACAGCAGCGCACCGAGCAAGGCGACGCCGACCGTGATCGCGAACGGCGCGCCCTCGAGCGCGGGGAACCAGGGGCGCGCCGGCGCCGGGTCGTGTGGCGCCCAGAACACGGAGACCAGCGACGCCACCAGCGCGACCACCGCCACGCGCAAGAACTGCATGAACGCGACCAGCCGCACGTCCGCGCCGTAGGCCTCGGACATCACCACCATCACGGTGGCCGCGCCGGGCGCCGAGCCCCAGACGGCGGTCGTGCCCGGCAGCACGCCGAGCCGCGCCAGCACCCCGCCGAGCAGCGTGCTGCACGCGATCACGGTCGTCACGCAGACCAGGAAGGTGGGCCACTGCGCGAGGATCGTGTGCAAGTTCTGCACGTTCAGGCTGCGCGCGATCAGGCAGCCGATCAGCGCCTGCGCGATGCGCAACGGCCATGACGGGACCACGATCTGGACTCCGCGCGCGGAGACCGTGACGGCGGCGATCAGGGCGCCGATCAACATCGCCGCGGAGATGTGCGCGAGGTTGAGCACGGCCGCGCACAGCAGCG
>DASUME010000403.1:0-6630 GCA_036277895.1 Polyangiales bacterium | reverse complement strand
TTCCATGCCGATCACCTCGGTGACGTGGGTGATCCGGCGGACGCCGTCGCGCATGCGCTGGATCTGGATGATCAGGTTGACCGCGCCGGTGATCTGGGTGCGCACCGCCTTGCTCGGCAGGTTGACGCTGGCCATGCCGATCATGTTCTCCATACGCGTCAAGGCTTCGCGCGGGTTGTTGGCGTGGAGGGTGCACATCGAGCCGTCGTGGCCGGTGTTCATCGCCTGCAGCATGTCGAGCGCCTCGCCACCGCGGCACTCGCCCACGACGATCCGGTCCGGGCGCATGCGCAGCGCGTTCTTCACCAGGTCGCGGATCGCGACCTCGCCCTTGCCTTCCATGTTCGCCGGCCGGCTCTCCAGCGAGACCACGTGCGGCTGCGTGAGCTGCAGCTCCGCCGCGTCCTCGATGGTGACGATACGCTCGGCCTCCGGGATCGCGGAGGCGAGCACGTTGAGCAGGGTGGTCTTGCCGCTGCCAGTGCCGCCCGAGATCACGATGTTCTTCTTCGCGCGTACGCTGCGCTCCAGGAAGCGGGCCATCGACGGGCTCAGCGAGCCGTAGTGCAACAATTTATCGAGTGTGATGCGCGTGCGCGCGAACTTGCGGATGGTGATGCACGAGCCGCGCAGCGCGAGCGGCCGGATCACCACGTTCACACGCGAGCCGTCCGGCAAGCGCGCGTCCACCAGCGGCGACGACTCGTCGATGCGTCGGCCGAGCGGCGTGACGATGCGCTCGATGGCGGCGCGCATGCGCTCTTCGTCCGTGAAGCGCGCGCCGCTCAGCACCAGCCTGCCGCCGCGCTCCACGAAGATGTTGTGCGCGTCGATCACCATGATCTCGGTGACGTCCGGGTCCGCGAGCAGGCGCTCCAGCGGGCCCAGCCCGAGCGCCTCGTCCGAGACCTCGCCGACCAGCGCGTCCATCGACAAGCCGGCCGGCAAGCTCGCCTCGAGCATACGCGCGATCCGGCGCAGCGCCGCCAGCACGCGCGGACGCAGCGTGGGGTCGTCGCTGCGCGTGGGGTCGATCGCGTTCATGTCCAGGTGCTCGAGCAGCATCCGGTGTACGTCGCGGCGCAGCTCGATCGGCGCGCCGCTCTCCGACGAGGTCACGATGCTCAGCTTCGGGAGCTCCGCGCTCGCGCTACGCCGGATCGTCAGCACGTGCCCGGCCAGCGAGATCGGCACGTCGAACGGCACCTGCGTGCTCTGCTGGCGCAGCAGCTCCCCGTTCACGATCGTGCCGTTGGTGGAGCTGTCGCGGACCTCCAGCCCGTCCTCGTCGATGCGCACGGTCGCGTGCACACGCGAGACGGCCGCGCTCTCCAGCACCACCTCACAGTGCGGCGCGCGGCCGAGCCGCAGCTGCTCGCCGCGCGCGACCGGGCGCGTCCAGAGCCGCTCGCCCGCGAGCTCCAGCGTGGCTTCGAGCCCACCCGTGACCATCGGCGCCAGCACGATCGTCACTTGACCCCCGGCGGCATGGCGTCGAACGGCGCGACCTTGTCCAGGTCCCCGCTGTACTTCTCGTACTCGCGCAGCGTGCGCTCGATGCGCGCGGTCGCGCCCACCGCGGGCGCCTCGATCACGCTCGGGATCACGAACACCGAGCCCTCCAGCTCGTCGTCCTGGTGCTGGTGCGAGCCAAACAACAGGCCGATCACGGGGATCTCGCTCAGCCACGGGATGCCTGTCTTGTTGCGCCGCTTGGCGTCCGTGCGGATGCCACTCAGCACCAGGCACTGGCCGAGCTTCATCGTCACGCTGGTGTTGATCTTGGAGGTGTTGGTGCTCGGCAGCGAGGTGCCCTGCGTGATCGGCGGCGCCAGGTCGGTGGCGTCGGCGTTGACCGTGATCAGCAGCTCGTTGGTCTGTGCGTCGAAGCGCGGCAGGATCTTCATGTTGGTGCCGAAGTCGATCTCGCGCAGGCTGGAGGTGAGGCCGTTGTTGGCCTGGTACCACTGCGCACCGCCGTTTCCGACCTCCGCTTCGCCGCCGTTGGCCGTGAGCACGGTGGCGTGCTTGAGCAGCTTGGCCCAGCCGTTGCGCGCCGCGATGTCGAGGCCTGGCAGCGGCTGCTGGCTGATGCCGGCGACCGCTTCCGAGGTCGCCTTGGCGAGCAGATCGTAGGCGAAGTCCGCGCTCGCGATGCCTGCGCCGCCGATCACCGTGGGCCAGGCGACGCCGAAGTTCATCGTGTGCGTCTTCTGGTACTGCACGAAGAACAGGTCGACGCGCAGGTTGATCTTGCGGTCCGCAGCCACGCCGCCGAGCACCACCAGCGACTCCACCTGTCCGGGATAGAGCGAGGCGATGTGCGTGATGCGCTCCAGCTCGGGCTCGGTGGTGACGCCGCCCTCGACGAAGAAGCGCGCTCCCACCCTGCGCACGCGGATGCCCGGCACCTCGCCGAGCAGCTGGTGCAGCTCCGACTCCACGATCTGCACCGGCTGCGGCAACACCCGGATGTGCCAGACCACCTCGCGGCCATCGCGCTTGAGCAGCAGCAGCGTGGTCGCACCCGGCCGCTGGCCCACGATCACGAACTGCGAGCCGCCGGGCGTGATCTTCACCTCGGCGATGCCGGGTGCACCCTCCGAGTAGTTCTTCACGTCGTTGGCGGGAATGGTGCGGTTTTCGCCGACCGCGAGCGTCAGCTCCTCGCCGGTGTCGAGCTGCGGTTGTTGCGCGCTCGCGGCAAAGGGGATCCAGAGCAGGAGTGCAAACAGCCACTTCATTTGTTCTCGCGCTTCCTCGCCACCACGCGCACCGGCAGGGCCGAGTCGATCGGACGCGAGACCACGGTCTCGCGCACTTCCTTGTCGTACAGGCTGGTCAGCGCGAGATCGGGCATGTTGTCGATCACCTTCGCGTCGCTCGGCGAGCGCAGCGCGACCGACAGCCGGCCCTTCTCGCGCGCGAGCGTGAGCAGCTGCACCTCCTCCATCTTCAGGCTCAAGGTCAGCTCACGCTGCGCGTTGTGGCGCTCGTTCTTGGTGTGGTCGACCTGGTTGAGCGCGGTGGTCTCGGAGCCCACCGCGAGCACCAGCACGCGCTGCAGCAGCACCACGCTGGTCAGCGTCTCGCTGTCTTCCTTCAGCGTGACCACCACATCGACGTAGTCGCCCGGGTGCACCAGGCCGTTGCCCGCCGGATCGGAGCCCGACTCGTTGGCCTTGACGGTGACCGCACGCTTGCCGGGCTGGATCAGCGCCGCCAGGTCCCGGTTGTCGTTCGACAGCACGAGGTCCGACCACAGCAGCAGGTCCTGCGCGGTGAGCCCCGCCGCCGCGCGCACGCCGACCACCTTCTGGCGATCGACCTGCTTCACCGAGCGGCGCTCCACGTACGCGAGCGGCACCTCGAACACGGTCAGCGCGTCGTCGGTGATCAGCTCACCGCGTGCGATCGGCTTGCGCAGGCCGAGCACGGCGACCTTGTTGCCGCCCGCGACCTCCTGCTCGAAGCGGCGCAGGTAGAGCATCAGCAGCGCGACGCTGACCAGGCCCACCAGGGCAGCGAGGTAGAGCGCGCGCCGGCTGGTCTTCCCGAGCTCGGCGGACACGGGACGTGCTTGCGGGAGCGAGACCTCGGACTCCATCACATCCCCCTGACGGTGACGAAGCCGCCGTTGGCGAGCCGGAACGACGACACCGTGCTGTGGTCGTCACGCGGCTCGGCGAACACCAGCACCGTCTCGTCGTGGCGCAGGAACACGCGCGCCCCGGCGATCAGGCTCGAGGCGACGCCGTCGAGGCTGCCGCGCGAGAAGCCGAGCTTCTGCATCGGCGCGTCGTAGCCCGCGAGCGCCTGCTCGGGCGGCAGCGTGCTCTCGTAGATCGCGCCCTCCAGCTTGCTGCCCTCGACACCGGCGGACATCAACCGGCGCGCCCCCGCGGGCCGCACATCGAAGCTGAGGTCCTTGCCGGGTGCGTCGCTCTGCTCCGGGAACATGCGATCGAGCGGGAGCGCGCCGAGGCTCGACACGCTGAGCACGTGGCTCTCGCCGTTGCCGAGGTCGCGCACGAACATGTAGCGCAGCTGGCCGAGCGCTGCGAAGTCGCCGCTGTCGACCAGCAGGTTCAGGCGGCGCACGGTCTCCTCCAGGCCTCCGCCCTCCTGGCGCGCGAAGCAGGCCGCGGTGGCCTCCTTACCCTGCTCGCTGCGGAAGACGCCAAACTGGCCGCTGCGCAGGCCGTCGGGGATCTTCTCCTTGAGCGAATCGAGCTGCTCCGCGACCCCCCCCGAGTCGCGCGCGCACAAGCCGGCGAAGCGGTCGAGCAGCACCTTGGGCGACTCCTTGCGCACGAGCGTGGTCAGCGCCATGCGCGCACCGTTCAGCTCGAAGGTGGTGGTGCCGGCCGCGATCGCGCCGAAGCGATCGAGCTCGCGGCCGATCGAGAGCGCGCGCTCGGAGACCTCTGCGTCTGCCTTGTGTGCCACCCAGACCGTGCTGAGCGTCGCGATCGCGGCGAGGTACAGGCCGAGCCTCGTCCTTCGCCAGCGAACGGGGTTACGTTCGTCGCGCATCGTGCACCTTGTTGGAGAGCAGGCTCAGAGGAACATGTCACCGAGCCAGCCGACCATGTTGGTCAGGGGCTTGGTCTTGGCCGGAACCGGGTTGCAGATGAACTTCATCTCGCGAGTTCCAGACGGCGTGAACGGCCCTCCGGTCACCTGAAAACTGCGCGACTCGATCAGAATTGTCGGGATCGCGTCGAGGAACGGCAGCGCGCCCTCGATCAGCTGCTCCGCCAGGCTGGTGGTCGACGTGTTGTTGTCGTTGCCGCAGCCGTTCATCGCGTTCTGCCACGCGCTCTCGCGCGCCTTGTCGAGCATCGCGAGCTGCAAGTAGCAGTAGCGCCCGATCACGAAGAAGCAGCCGAGGACCGCGACCAGCATCACGCCGACCATCACGCCCTCGACGAGCGCCGCACCTTGCTGACGCTTCCTGCGCCGTTGAGTAGTCATGGCTCGCCCTTAGTGCAGGTAGAGGGGGTACTCTTCGAGCTTGTTGACGCCGACGCGCGACAGCCAGCCGAAGGGCAGGCCAGCCACCAGCCGCCGGTTCCACCAGCCGTTGGCGAACTTGCTTCCGGCCACCGTGCCGATGGCGCGGTTCAGCGCGTCGGTGAGCGCCGACTGCCCCTTCAGCGGGTTCGTGCCGCCCAGCTTCTTGACCAGCTCGTCCATCAGCCCGGTGATGTTCTTGCCTATGAAGCGTCCCAGCCAACCCGAGAAGATCGAGCCGAGCTTCTGCTCCACCTCATCGATGAAGTTGCGCACCGGCACCAGCTTGGCGTACCAGCCGTTGCTCCACATCGAGTTCTCGGCGCAGCTGCGGCTGGCCGCGTCGCCGCCTCCGTTGCACACGTGGCGGAACTCGCCGTTCGCGTTCGCGTCGTCGACGCCGTACTTGCTCTCGAGGTACGTGACGCCCCAGGTGTGCAGGAACGGGCTCTCCTTGGGCGCACTGATGATGCCCCACAGGCGCGCAACCTTGATCTGCTCCGCGTCGGGCGCCTTGAACTGCTTCGTGTACGCTTCCTCGTTCTTCTTCTTGCAGTCGTCCTGATCGGTGTCGCTCCACTCGCCGCCCTCGTCCTCTCTCTTCTTCTTCTCGCCGTTGCACTTCGCGGTCACGGCCTCGGTGACCTGGCTCTCCACGGTCGACTTGAGCTCGGAGATCGGCGTGCACATCACGCTCGGCAGCGAGCCCACGATCACGGCGGCGAACGAGCTGACCTTGTCGATCGCGCCCTGGTCCATGCCGCCGAGCCCGAAGATGTGCATCATGCTGGCCACCATCAGCTCGGCCGCCCGCCCGCACAGCTGATAGAAGTCCTCCTCCTGCACGGGCAAGCTGCCGACCGCGTTCTTGGCGACCGTCATCGCGGCGCTCACGCCCGTTTGTCCGCCCGCGGGCAACTTCGCGACCGCCTTGTCGAACAGCTTGTTCACCGAGTTGGGCAGCGCGATCGTGCCCATGCGCGCCGGCCACGCGGTCTCGACCTTGTAGCCATTGATCTTGATCCCCGCCTCGCTGAACTGCTTCTCGAACGCCGCAGGCACCAGCGAGAACGAAAACGGGATGCCCGGCACGTCGTTCGACAACGTGACCGGGTGCGCGAGCGCGATGTACGGCATCACGGCCGCGATCGTTCGCTCGGCATCCGACGCCTTGGTCAGCGTGTCGATGATCGGACGCGACACCCGGTTCTCGAACTGCACCACCCGCGCCAGCGCCTGCGTCAGCACGCGGATCAGGTTCGTGGCCGCGGCCCCGGCGGTGCCGAACGAGAAGAAGCTCGCCACCGCGGCGGCGATGGTGAGGATCGCGATCGCACCGATCAGCAGGATCTCGGCCACGCGGATCGCGACCAGGATGCTCATGATCGCCGCCATCACCACGTTGATCAGCACGATCAGGTTCATGCCCTGGGCGTGCCAGACCGCGCTCTCCAGCGCGATCGCGTCGACCGCATTCTGCCCCAGTGCGCGCAACAGGATCGCCTTGGTGGTGTCCATGATGTGCATGCCCATCATGGTAAGGATCATGCCCATCGCCATGCCCGGCAGCAGGATCGAGCCGCGTCGATCAGACAGCATCTGAACCTCAGTTCT
>DASUME010000402.1:0-2971 GCA_036277895.1 Polyangiales bacterium | reverse complement strand
GCCCACGCCCAACTTCGCGCGCCGCCTCGACACCTACCGCAAGCGGCTAGAAACCAAGGATTGGGCCGAGCGTTGGCCACGCTTGCGCTTCGTCTAGCGCGTCGGCTTGTTGCGCTCAGGAAATGAGTGGGAAAGTCGCGTGTGGCACCAAATCGATGGTCTCTCGAAAGTCGGAGCGAAGATGCATCGATACAAATGGCTCACGTGGGTCGCTGGCGCACTCGTCTTGGTCGCCGCGCAGGTGCGTGCGGCCGACACCATCTCGGAAGTCGAGCCGGGCACGTTGCCCGCGAAGTGGTCGACCGGCAGCGCGCATTGCACGCCGCGCTCGCCGGAGTTCCAGTTCCACGCCTACAACGAAGACTTCTCCATCCTGCGCGAGTCCGGCTGTACACACGAAGAGAAGCCGTTCCTCTACTTGTTCTTCGGGAGTGACAAGGCGCTGCTGCTCGACACCGGCGCGGGCTACGAGGCGAACGTTCGCAAGCCGGACGTCGCGGGGGCGGTACGCACGGCGATCAAGCACTGGCTCTGGGTGCACAAGCGGCGCTCGATCCCGCTGCTGGTCTCGCACCTCCACTCGCACGGCGATCACACCTTCGGCGACGCGCAGCTGGCCGAGCTTCCGAACACCACCGTCGTGCCCCCGAGCGACGTCGCCGCGCTGCAGGCCGCGTTCGGCATCAGCACCTGGCCCAACAGCATCACCGCCTTCGACCTCGGTGGCCGCGTGCTCGACGTGATCCCGATCCCCGGCCACGACGACACCAGCATCGCGTTCTACGATCGCCGCACCGGCGTGCTGCTCACCGGCGACACGCTGTACCCCGGTCGCGTCTACGTGAACGGCGATCCGAACATCTTCGAAGCGAGCGTGCAGCGCCTGGTCGACTTCACGAGCGACAAGGTCGTGACGCACATCCTCGGCACGCACATCGAGCAGAAGGGTCCGTACGTGGATTGGCCCGTCGGCACCGCGTACGTGCCCGTCGAGACCGGCCTCGCCCTCACCCGAGGCAACCTGCTCGAGCTGCTCGAAGGCGCCCACGAGCGCACCGCCGACCGTAAGATCGTACCCCGCGGCTACCGCGACTTCTCGCTGTGCGGCCCCTATCCCACCTGCGAGCGCGTCAACCAGTAAGCGTCCCAGCAAGGTGGTGCGCAACAACGTCTGCAGCTGGGCGCCTCGCGCGCGCTGGTAGCATGCCGAGATGCGCGCGAGAGATTTCGCCCTGGCCACGGTGCTTGGGGCCACGGGTTGCATCGAGCTCAAGATCTACAACTCGTTCAAGATCGACGACGCGCAAGCCGCGAGTGCATCGGAGGACGCGGGAACGGACGACGCGGGACCGGACGACGCGCAGCCGGCGCACTGCGCACTGGACGGTGACAGCGTGGACCCACCCACTCTGACGACGCTCGGGATCGAGCCGGCGGTGCAGCTTCCAGCGAGCGCAACCAAGCGCGTGGTGCTCGCGGTCAACCTCGACGTTCGCGCCCCGGTTCCCGTCAGCGCGTGGGACCTGCTCAACCTGCCGATCTCCAGCAACTTCCCGAGCTCGATCACCAGCTACGACTCACTGGGCATCGGCCGCCAGCTCACGACCTACTTCAGCAAGGTCAGCCTCAACAGCTGGGACTGGCACGTGGTCGCGGACGGCCGCGATGTCGAAGGCGGCACGGAAGGCGTTCCGTTCGAGAGCGCCAGCGGTACGCTCACCTTCAACACTGACGGTCTGCTGCAGACTGAGATCACCAACGGCTCGACCTGGAACTTCAAGGGCGCGGCTGCGGGGCAGACGATCGCGTTCGACTTCGGCACCTCGCTCGCGGAGGGCGGCACCGGCCTCGACGGCACCACGAGCTTCGCGAACGTGTTCAGCACCAACGCGGCGACGCAGGACGGCTACGCCGCAGGTTCTCTGGCGAGCGCCGTAGTCTCCGACGTGAACGTCGTGGGCTCGTACACCAACGGCCAGACGCGCGTGCTCGGCCGCTGCCCCTGAGTCTTCACGCGCCGGGCGGTCGACGGCGGCGCACGAGGAGCGTCAGCAAGAATCCGTACAACGGCCCGCGAGCATCTCCACCCAGAGAACAGCCTTCACGCGCGACCGGCACCGCGGGAGGCGGCGTGGGTGCCGCGATTGGCGCCGCTTCCGGAGGGCTATCGTCCGTGGGGTCGCGCGGTAGCTCGGGCGTCCAGCGAGGAAGCGCAGCACGCTTGGTCAGAGCTCGACCGGCGTCGATGAAGCCGCGCATGGACGCACGTGTCGGCGCGTCCTTGGGTCCGATGCAGTGGCGGATCGCCGGCGCCAGCTGACCGCCCGCCCCGATCGCGCGCACGCTGAAGCACTCATCGCCACGGCTCTCGTGGATCAGGAGCGCAGGGTCCCCACATTGCGCGGGCCACAGGATCGACTCTTCCCCTTGGCCCGTGGTCACGAACCACGCGATCGGCGCGCCGCCAACGAGCTCGAACGTCTGGATCTGCGCGGGCCGCTCGCCGATCGTGTCGAAGCATCCCTGCACGCCGAACAGCTCGTGACACGGCAGCGCATCGCCATCCTGCGGGCTGATCTGCGTACGCCCGACGACCTGCGCCTTGTTCGCTTGCTTGGCCTTCGCGCTGCCCGTTCGAAAGTGGATCTCGAAGTTGGAGCCAGGCAGCTCGTCGGGCCACGGGTAGCGGACGCGCAGCGTGTAGTCCGTGTTCGCGCGCAGACCTCTCGGCTCCACGCGTACCTCGTTGAGATCGACACCCGCCACGTCGGACTCGCGCTCCGAAGCCAACGGAACGGACGCATCGTTCAGCCACACGCTCGGGCGTCCCAGACTCGACGCGGTGGTCAACATCCAGAACGTCGCGTTGAGCGGCACGTCTCGCGCGCCCTCGGCCGGGTACGACCAGAGCAGCTCAGCCTCCCCCACCACACACGAAGCGCGCGCGGCGAGCGGGATCACGAGCACGACC
>DASUME010000401.1:0-5103 GCA_036277895.1 Polyangiales bacterium | reverse complement strand
CGCGGCGTGCGCGTACGCGAGGTTCTAGGCGGCCCGCTCCGGATGCGAGCTCACAATCGGCCCTACCGAAGGGACTTCTCGCGCGGAGTAGCCCGCGCGGTCGGCGCTCAGAGCGCGAGGTCCGTGCTGGTCAAGAGCTCGTGGATCTCCAGCACGTTGGGACCCGCGAACATCTCCTTCGGGGGGCGGCTGCTGTGCGCCTCCGCGAAGGCGGGGCTGTGGGTCCAGGCCGTGAAGTCCTCGAGCGTTCGCCACCAGGTCTTCACCTCGTAGTAGCCCTGCACGCTCGCGTCGGGTACGAACCCCCCGCTCGTGTGGTCGAATTTCATCGGCCTAGGGCGGTGCACCTCGTTTCGTACGAAGCCCGGAGCCTGATCGACCAGATGAACGCGACGCTTGAAGCGCTCCTCGAAATCGATCTCGTGTCCTTGCGCGACGGGGATGCGATTGGTGACGACGATCATGCCGGGAATCTAGCCCACGGGGCGCGAAAATCCCGGCGAAGCAACTGCCGCAACACACGCTCGCAATAAGTTTGGGGCAGGCTCAGCGCCTGAGACGAAGCGAGTTTTGGGAGAGGTCAGAGCGATGCCGAGCAATCAAGTCCGAGTGCAAGCCATTCAAGCCATCACGAGCCGCACGCTGCCGCCGCCCAAGGCTCCGGAAAAGCTCGAAGATCTGTGGGCGACCGACGTGTTCACGCTGCAGAAGATGCAGCAACACCTGCCCAAGGCCGTGTTCAAGTCGCTCAAGAAGACGATCGAGAGCGGCGAGCCCCTCGACGTCGGCGTGGCGGACGTGGTCGCCGCAGCGATGAAGGAGTGGGCGCTGAGCAAGGGCGCACTCTATTACTCGCACGTCTTCTACCCGCTCACGAACCTCACCGCGGAAAAGCACGACGGCTTCATCTCCGTGCAGAGCGACGGCTCGGTGATCAGTGAGTTCGCAGGCAAGGTGCTCGTCCAGGGTGAGCCGGACGGCTCGTCGTTCCCGAACGGCGGCATCCGCTCCACGTTCGAGGCCCGCGGCTACACGGCCTGGGACGTCTCCAGCCCCGCGTACATCCTGCAGACCAACAACGGCGCCACGCTCTGCATCCCGACCGTGTTCGTGTCGTGGACCGGTGAGGCGCTCGACAAGAAGACGCCGCTGCTGCGCTCGATCGCAGCCATGAACAAGGCCGCCAAGCGCGTGCTCACCACGCTCGGCCACAAGGAAGTCGCCACCGTCAACAGCAGCTGTGGCGCCGAGCAGGAGTACTTCCTGATCGACTCCGCGTTCGCCGCCGCGCGCCCCGACGTGCTGCTCGCCGGCCGCACGCTGTTCGGGAAGCCGCCCGCCAAGGCGCAGCAGTTCGACGACCACTACTTCGGCGCCATCCCCGAGCGCGTCCAGATCTTCATGCAGGAGGTCGAGGAGCAGATGTACAAGCTCGGCATCCCGGCCAAGACCCGTCACAACGAGGTGGCGCCGGGACAGTTCGAGATCGCGCCCTTCTTCGAGGCTGCCAACGTCGCCAGCGATCATCAGCAGATGACGATGACGATCCTGAAGAACACGGCCAAGCGCCACGGCCTGACCTGCCTGCTGCACGAGAAGCCCTTCGCGGGCGTCAACGGCTCGGGCAAGCACGTGAACTGGTCGGTCGGCAACGCCACCCAGGGCAACCTGCTCGACCCCGGCGACACGCCGCACGACAACGCGCAGTTCCTGGTGTTCTGTGGCGCCGTCATCCGCATGGTCCACAAGTACGGTCCGCTGCTGCGCGCCGTGATCGCCACCGCCTCCAACGACCACCGCCTCGGTGCCAACGAGGCGCCGCCCGCGATCATGTCGGTCTACCTCGGCACGCAGCTCGAGGACGTCTACAAGCAGATCCAGAAGGGCTCCCTCACGGGCTCCAAGAGCAAGGGCCTGATGAACCTCGGCGTCGACACGCTGCCGTCGTTCGCCAAGGACCCGGGCGACCGCAACCGCACCTCGCCGTTCGCGTTCACCGGCAACCGCTTCGAGTTTCGCGCGGTCGGCTCGAGCCAGTCGGTCTCGGGCCCGCTGATCGCGATGAACACCATGCTCGCCGACTCGCTCGGCTGGGTTGCGGACAAGCTCGACGCCGCGATCGGCTCGGGCCAGCCGCTCAACGCCGCCATCCAGGGCGTGCTGAAGGTGATCATGGACGAGCACGGCGCGGTCGTGTTCGGCGGCAACGGCTACTCGGCCGAGTGGCACAAGATGGCGGTCGAGGAGCGCGGGCTGCTCAACCTGCCCACCTGCGCCGAGGCGCTGCCGATCCTGAAGAGCAAGGACATCGAGGAGCTGTTCAGCAAGCTCGGCGTGCTCACGCCCCACGAGCTGCACAGCCGCTTCGACGTCTACTCGGAGCAGTACATCAACGCCATCGGCGTCGAGGCCCGCCTGGTGGTCAGCCTCGCCAAGACGTCGATCTACCCGGCGGCGATGAGCTACCTCTCCTCGCTCTCGGACACGCTCGGCAAGCTGAGCGCGCTGAAGATCGAGGCGTCGACCGAGCCCGCGAGCAAGATCGCTGGTCTCGCCAAGTCGCTGCTCGCGACCGTCAGCAAGCTCGAGGTCGAGGCCGCCAAGCACGACTTCGAGGGCGTCGAGGGTCACCTCAAGCACTGCGCCAAGACGGTCCGTCCGCTGATGGACGAGGCCCGCAAGTATGCCGACCAGCTCGAGGCCGAGATCGGCGACGAGTTCTGGCCGCTGCCGACCTACCAGGAAATGCTGTTCATGCGCTGAGCCGAAGCGCGCGGTCTCTGCGCGCGCGCGCAAACTCAGCAGTCGAGCGCCGCACCGCGCTCGTCGGTCGTGATGACGCCGTCCGCATCGCCATCCACCACGCGGTGGTTGTCGACGCAGGCGGCGCTCTTGCCTACGTCGAGCACGCCGGCCACGCCGTTGCCGTAGAGGCGGGCGTTGTTGCCGGGGATCGTAACGGAGCCGAGCACGTCGCAGCCAAGCAGGCGCACGTTGTTGCCGCGCACGGTGAGCGCGCCCTCGATCACGCAGAACGCGAGCGTCACGTTGTTCGCGAGCACGCTGACGTCGCCGGTGATGCGGATGCCGCGCACCAGCGTGTGGTTGCCGTCGACCGTGAGCGAGCCATCGAGCACGGCTCGGGCGGCGCTCTCGCCGTACAGCACCACGTTGTTGGCGTCGATCGTGACGTCGCCCGTGACGTCGGCTCCGTCGTCGGCATCGTCCAGCACCAGCACGGTGTTGTTCTCGCGCTGCTCGATGTTGCCGTCGTGCGCTGCCAGGTCCTCCACCGTCCAGGTGGGCGCATCCGGGTAGCACAGCGAGTCGAGCCGCTTGCCCTCGCGATCGACCACGATGTCCACGCCGCCCGCGCATGCGGCGCGCTCCTCTTCGCACGTCCCGGCCTCGAGCACGCAAGCTGGTGAGGCCTCCCAGCCCGTGCTGCTGCCCGACGGCGCAACCACTTGCGTGCGCCCGCCCCACGGAACGCCGCCCTCTGCATGGTCGTCGTCACAGGCGGCGAACGCGGCGAGCAGGCCGAGAGCGGTCACGATTCTTGCTTCGTTCATGACGCTATCGTGCGCCCGGAGGCAGCGTTGGTTGAAAGCGACTGCGCGCGCCAGCTCACTGCAGCGCGCACTGGGGGGGGGGGCCATCCCCCTTGCAGCTCGCGACGTGGTGCTTGCAGAAGCTCAGATCCGACGCAGACCCGAGCGCTCATCGATGGCGCGCCGAAACGGGTCAGGTCGACTGAACAGCTGATCGAGCCGGCGCAGCGCAAGCTCGGCGAGCTCTCCGGGTTGCACGCCGAGCGTGCACTGCAGGTAGACCGCGACCTTGAGCAGCGGCTCCAGCTCCTCGCTGCAGCGGCGCTCCCAGTCCTCCGCGTCCACGTTCCCGCGCTGCACGGCCATGTCGAAGTCGATCGGCAGCACCTCCAGCGGCGCGGTGCAGACGATGAAGTTGTGCAGCTCGGCGTCGCCGTGCGTGAGGCCAGCCTCGTGCAAGCGCGTCAGCGTCTGCATGATCTGCTCACTCAACAGCCACAGCCCCGCCGCGCTCGCGAGCGGCAGCTTCTCGGCGTGCTTGATGTTGCTGTCCGGCGGCTCGCTGCCGAAGGGCGTGATGGCGTCGAACGGCTTGCCCGGCAGCAGGCAGCTGCGAAACACGCCGCGCTGGTGCCCGATCGGGGCCGGGATGCCGAGCACGTCGCTGGCCAGCTTGTGGCGCTCGAACTCGCCTTGCGGGTCCCCGCGCAGCTGGCCCGGGTAGTACGTCTTGCGGAAGTGCAGCGGGAACTCGGCCGCCAGCGGGAACGCCTCGCGCGTGGTGCGGCTGGCGATGATCAGCTCACCGCTCATCAGCGGCGTGTCGCCGGCCATGCGCTTGGCCAGCGTGCGCACGACGAAGTCCTGCTGCGGAGGGCGCTGGATCAACGCCCAGTAGTCGTCGTCCACGGTGACGACGTGTCGCGGCGAGACGCGGACTGCATGTTCTCCCTGCACAGCCCTCAAGGCTAGCAGAACGCGGCCGCCACTTCCTGCACGCGCGCGAGCAGCTCCGGCCCCAGCCCCGCCACGGTGCGCTGGAACTTCGGGTGCAGCATGCCGCTGCCGAGGTACGTGAAGTGGTTGGCGGAGAGCTGCACCGCCCGCACCTGCCGGCCGACCTCGGGCGTGAGCTTGCGGCCGACCTTGGCCTCGAAGGCCTCGATGTCGAGCTCGAGCTGCTGCGCGAGGCCGCCCGCGACCAGCGCGCCGATCGAGAGGTAGCCCTCGAGCGCGCGTGCACGCTCTGCGGCCGAACATCGCTCGGCGAGCAGCTCCACGATCAGCGTGTCCATACGCGCGTGCTGCGCCTCCTCCAGCCAGTGGCAGCGCAGCAGCTCCTTGAAGTGCGGCTCCAGCGCGGCGTCGTTCTTCACGCTCTCGACGTAGTGGGCCTGCGTCATCCACTCGATTTGCAAGATCGCGAGCGCGACCGACAGCGGCTCATGCGCGAGCACGGCGCGACCGATCTCGTGCGCGGGTCCGATCACGCCGCAAGGCACGCCGAAGCCGCGCGCGAAGGTGCGCTGGAAGCGCCGGAACAAGTCGATGT
>DASUME010000400.1:0-18363 GCA_036277895.1 Polyangiales bacterium | reverse complement strand
GAAGCGAGCGAGGACGATCGTTCCCTCGCTGTCTGTGGTCGAGACCGCGGAGTGGGCATGCTTCGTTTGGGGGGACTAAAACCGCGCCTAACAGGTGCCAAGCACCTCACCGCATCATCTCGATCGACCTACCCCGAAGCGAACGGCGGTCAGTGGTGCGGCATAGCACTGCACCCTCCCAGGCTGCACCGATACCCCCGCGCGTAAGAAACCCGATGAGCGCGGACTCTGCGTCCCCCCAAACGACGCATGCCCACGCAGCGTGCCCCACCCCCTCAGCGATCGCCACCACGAGCGTCCGAGCGAGCGCAGCCGAACGTCATCCCTCGAGCAACAGCGAGAAGGCTCGGTAAGCAAGGTCGTCGACGCTGAGCGTCGCCCCCTCCTGCTCACCGACGCCGCGGAGCAGAAAGCCGCCGCCCTCGCGCTTCTCCAGCTTGGCGCCCGGCCGCCCTAGCAACCGCTTGCGCTGCCGGTCCGAGCCCTCGGCGCCTGCGACCACGAAGTGGATCAGCGGCGGGCCGTGGCTCACCCGGTGCGAGTACAGGTGCACCTCGCGCTCGGGCAGCGTCAGACTCATGAAGCTCATGAACGGCCCGTCGGGATCGATGTTGATCGGCGGGTGGCTCGGCCACTTCACTTCGACCTGGACGCCCGACTGGCTCGTGAAGGCTGCTGCGCGCTCCGCGGCGACCTCGCGCAGCAGCGTCATGATCAGCTGGATCTGCTCGTCGTACCAGGCCTCCAGCTCGCGCGACACAGCGCGCTGCGCGTGCCGCTCGCGCTCCTTGTGCGCGTATCCGTCGAAGAGCCGATCCCACAGCTTGCCGTCCACCGGTTTCATCATGCGATAGCGCAGACCCTTAAACGAGAAGAAGGGCGACGAACCTTTCGGTCCATCGCCCTTCTAGCGTACTGGCGCCTCTACGGGTCCAGCGGGGCGGGCTCCTACACTTCGAGCGACGCGTCGCGCGTCTCGCGATTGAGGAACCGGCCTTTGCGCCGTGAGGCGCCGGTCAGCTGACGCTGACCTCCGGTGAGAGGCCCGTAGTAAAGTGACTGTGCAACATGTGGTGCCAATCCTCCCCCGGCGTAAGCCGGCGCTCCGCTTTCGACGGTACGAGACCGCACCCGCGAAGCGTTCCGTAGCGTGGAGAGGCCCGAAAACCTCTCCAAGTCAGCGCGGCAGGATCCCGTCAGGATTCGGACCAGTCCGGGGCTTGCGCCCATCCGCCGGCTCTCTCTCTCCGAATATAAAGCAAGTGATCGCGCCGTCCATAGTTAGAAGCCGACACCACGTGAGAGAACACGAAGTGGAATGAACATAGTCATTCCCCCGTTGACTTCATTCCACGATGACCCCATCGGCGGCGATCTGGCTCACGCGATCGCCACTTCTGGAACGCGCGCTTCATCGCGTCGAAACAGCGAGCACGTGCGTCATGAACGATGACGCCCGTGCTGCGCGACGAACCGAGCCTCAGTTGCGCGCGCCGCTCGGCGGAACTTCGCCGACGGCGATGCGCGCAGTGCGCATGGCGAGGTCGTAAGCACGCTGCGCACGCGCATCGTGACGCGGGTCGACCACGCCCCACTGCACCATGCGCTCGAGCGCACCCTTGTGTGTGTCGAGCGTCGCGAGCGTGCGCTCATTGCAGACGAAGCTCGGCGCCACCGAGCCGAAGTGCTTGGCGCCCATCACGCGCGCGCAGCGCGTGAGCGCGAGGTCCGCCGTGGCCAGCGCATCGAGCAGGCGCCCGTTGTGCTCGTACGCGCGCGCCAGCTGGTGCGCGACCGCAGGCTCCTCGAGCACCACCGCATCCGCTGCGCGAATGGCGGTGATCGCGAGCAGCGGAAAGCCCTGCGCGAGGTAGCGCTCGCTCAGCTTGACGAGCAGCCGCGCATCGCCCGGATGACGTGCGGCCTCGTCCTCGAGCGTGCCGAGGGCGGTGAGCTCGTGGTGCTCGTCGATCGGCGCCGGCATCTGCGCCGTGAGGCCCAGCCAAACCAGCGCCAGGAACGCCATCAGCACCAAGTTGACCCGAATCTCCACCCAACCTCCAGGAGCGTCCGACGCGTCAGCGCCGGCTCGGAGCCGCGTGGCATCCCATGACGGGACCAGTCCAACCAGCTCGCGCACGAGCATAGCGATCTGTCGCGACGATAGAAACAGTGGTGTGCGTGCGACCCACTACAGATACGACGTAGCAGCGCACGGAAACTGAAATTTCTCGGTCTCAGCGGACCGGGCGAATCACGCTGTTCGACGCAGCAAACGAAACAGGCGCGAGGGTGACTCGCGCCTGTTCTGCGTGCGTGTATTCGCCAGTCGCTCAGGCTGCGGTCTTGCCGCGCTTCTTGGGAGCAGACGACTTGGGCAGCAGCGCGTCCGCGAGCTCTGCTGCGCGGTCCGTGCTCTCCCACGAGAAGGACTTCTCCGTACGACCGAAGTGCCCGTAGGCCGCGGTGGGACGGTAGATCGGGCGCAGCAGCTTGAGCTCGTCGATCAGCGCGGCCGGGCGGAAGTCGAACAGCTGCTCGACGACCTTGCTGATCTTCGCGTCCTCGACCACGCCGGTGCCGAACGTCGTCACGTACACGCCGACCGGCTTCGCGACGCCGATCGCGTACGCGACCTGAACCTCGGCCTTGGTGGCGAGCTTTGCGGCGACGATGTTCTTCGCGACGTAGCGCGCGTAGTAGCAAGCGCTGCGGTCGACCTTCGACGGGTCCTTGCCGCTGAACGCGCCGCCGCCGTGACGACCCATGCCGCCGTAGCTGTCGACGATGATCTTGCGGCCGGTCAGACCACAATCCGCGAACGGACCACCGAGCACGAAGCGACCGGTCGGGTTGATCCAGAACTTGGTCTTCTTGTCGATCAGCCGCTCCGGGATGACCTTCTTGACGACCTCTTCGATCACCTGATCCTTGAGCGTCTTGTGCTTCACGTCCTCGGAGTGCTGCGAGGACACGACGATGGCGTCGATGCGCGCCGGCTTGCCGTTCTCGTCGTACTCGACCGTGACCTGCGTCTTGCCGTCCGGGCGCAGGTACGGGAGCTGCCCCTTCTTGCGAACCTCGGTGAGCTTCTTGGCGAGCTTGTGCGCGTAGCTGATCGGCGCCGGCATCAGCTCGGGCGTCTCGTCGACGGCGAAGCCGAACATCAGGCCCTGATCGCCCGCGCCCTGCTCCTTGTACATGCCCTCGCCTTCGGTCACGCCCTGCGCGATGTCCGGCGACTGCTCTTCGAGCGCGACGAGGATGCCGCAGCTCGTGGCGTCGAAGCCCATCTCGGAGCTGACGTACCCGATGTCCTTGATCGCGGCGCGCACGATCTCGGCGTAGTTCACCTTCGCCTTGGTGGTGATCTCGCCCGCAAGCACGACGAAGCCCGTCTTAACGAGCGTCTCGCATGCAACGCGCGAGCGCGGGTCCTGCGTCAACAACGCGTCGAGGACGGCGTCGGAGATGTTGTCGCAGATCTTGTCGGGGTGACCCTCGGTCACCGATTCAGAGGTAAACAGGTAGCCCATAGGTGTCCATGCTTTTAGACGCATGGAAGCATACGGTCAATGCTCGCTTCGGCTTTTAACGCCGGAGAGCTCAGCCCGGAACGGCCCGCTGCGCGGGCAATGTCCCCCAACGCATGATGGTGTCCGTCTGGTAGTCGTCTTCCTGCTCGGGGTGGTCGACGTTGTAGTGAAGGCCGCGACTCTCGCGCCGGAACGCGGCGCTGGTCGTGATCAGCTCCGCGACGTCGACGATGTTACGCAGCTCGAGCAGATCGGACGTCACCAGGTGGCGGAAGTAGTACTCGCGCACCTCTTCCTTGAGCAGCGCGATGCGCCGCGACGCGCGCACCAGGCGCCGGTCCGAGCGCACGATGCCGACGTAGTTCCACATGCAGCGGCGCAACTCTTCCCAATCGTTGGTGACCACGACGGCCTCGTCGCTGGCGACCGCGCCTCCCGGGTCCCAGGCCGGTGGGTCGGGCAGCCGGTCGTCGTGCTCCGCACGTGTGAGCGCCATCGCAGCGCGATGTCCGAATACGAGGCCCTCCAGCAGCGAGTTCGAGGCCAGCCGGTTGGCGCCGTGCAGACCGGTCGAGGCGCACTCGCCGATCGCCCACAACCCGGGCAGCGTGGTGTGGCCGTCGCGGTCGACCACGACGCCGCCGCACATGTAGTGGGCCGCCGGCACCACCGGGATCGGCTCGCTGGTCAGGTCGATGCCGAGCGCCTTGCAGCGCGCGTAGATGTTGGGGAAGCGCTCGCGCAGGAAGTCCGCATGGTGCGCGGTCATGTCGAGCAGCACGGACTCCGCGCCCGTGCGCTTCATCTCGAAGTCGATCGAGCGCGAGACCACGTCGCGCGGGGCGAGGTCCTTCATCGGGTGGTGGCGCTCCATGAACGGCGTGCCGTCCGGCAGCCGCAAGATGCCGCCCTCCCCGCGCAGCGCCTCACTGATCAGGAAGTTCTTCGCCTGCGGGTGGTAGAGCGCGGTGGGGTGGAACTGGAAGAACTCCATGTTGGAGATCTCGGCGCCTGCCCGGTACGCCATCGCCACGCCGTCGCCGGTCGCCACGTCTGGATTGGACGTGTAGAGGTAGACCTTGCCCGCACCGCCGGTGGCGAGGATGGTCGCCTTGGCCACGATCGAGACCACCACGTTGGTGCGGTTGTCGAGCGCGTAGGCGCCCACGATCCGCCGCGGCCCTCCCATGCGGGCGAGGTCGATCAGGTCGATCGCCATGTGGTGCTCGCGCACGTCGACGTTGGGCTCGGCATGCACGGCGGCGAGCAGCGCGCGCTGCACCTCGGAGCCCGTGATGTCTCCGGCGTGCACGACGCGGCGCTTGCCGTGGCCACCTTCGCGCGCGAGGTCGAGCGCGGGCAGCGCACCGTGGGGTGCGGACACGTCGCCGGCGCTGAAGTGCGCGCCGAGCTGCGCCAGCACCTCGATCCGCTCGGGTGCGTTCTCGACCACCATCTCGACGATCGCGCGGTGGGAGAGCCCCCCGCCCGTGTTCAGCGTGTCCGCCGTGTGCTCGCCGAAGGTGTCGTCCGGCGCCAGCACGGCTGCGATGCCGCCCTGCGCCCAGGCCGTGGCCGCCTCCGACTCGGTGCGCTTGGTGAGCACCGTGACGCGTCCCTTCCGGGCCGCTTCGAGGGCGAACGTGAGGCCGGCGATGCCGCTGCCGATGACCAAATAATCCGTATCGATTCGCATGCGTCACACTCGTGGCAAGACGGGCACTTTAGTGCGGCGCTCGCAGCTTGACGAGCCTAGGCAACCCGGGCGGGGGGGAATACGATCCGGGGACGAGCGCGTTGCGCCGCGAGGCATGAGGTCGATGGCTGAGATGTGGAAGCGGCAGGGGGCATTGGCGGTGGCCCTCGCCCTCGCCCTGAGCAGCCCGGCGCGCGCGGACTTCTACGAGTACGTCGACGCGGATGGGGTCGCGCACTACACGAATGTGCCGCAGCCCGGCCAGAGCTGGCGCCGGGTGGCCTTCGAGGGCCGCCGCTCGCGCAAGATCAAGACGCCGGCCGCGCAGCGCGACCGCTCGCCCGAGCGCTACAGCCGCTACGACCAGCACCTGCAGGAGGCGGCGCGGCTCTACCAGCTGCCGGTCGCGCTGCTGCGCGCGGTGACGCACATCGAGAGCGACTTCGATCCCAACGTGGTCTCCGAGGACGGAGCGTCCGGGCTGATGCAGCTGATGCCGAGCACCGCGCAGCGCATGGGGCTGGCCGAGCAGGAGTGGTTCGACCCGCGGCTCAACATCCTCGCCGGTGCGCGCTTCCTGCGCGTGCTCGCCAACCGCTACAAGGGCGACCTGGTGCTGACGGTGGCGAGCTACAACGCCGGCCCGGGTGCGGTCGACCGCTACGGAGGCGTACCGCCGTTCCGCGAAACGCGCCGCTACGTGCATCGTGTGCTCGAGCGCTACTACAGCTACCGCGCCGCCGAGCACGGCTAGTGACATCGCTTCGCTCTGCGGGGAGGTCACGCGACCTCCCCGCCCAACCCGCAGAGCCACCTGGGTCCCACCCCTCCGCGAGGCTCGCTCCGCTCGCGCGTTCTACGGAGATCGTCGCGGAGAGCGTGCGCGAGCGTTTCCGGCGCGTGCACTCGCTGCCGAGCGCGAAAAAACTGCGCGCGCTCAGTCGGGTCCGCCGCGCATGCTGCCGGCGAACCAGAGCGTCACGAGCCAGCTGTCCTCGCCCTCACGATCCGCCACGTTTTCCGCACTAACTCGCGTGATCGGCTTGCCCGCGGGGATCGCTTCGGAGGCGATCTCGATCGCCTCGTCGCGCGTCTTCGCGCTCACGAGCGCTTGGTATCGAAGCTCTTCTGTCATCGCGCTGCACTCTACTGTGTTGACAGACGTGGGAGCTGCATTCGACATTACTCGCGCGTCTCAGCTCGGTTAGTTTTGCGTGTGAAACTGCCTGCTCGATCGAGAGCGCAGCGCCCCTCCGCAAGAGAGCGCAACACGAGCCGAGGCGAGGGCTGCCGGAGGAGAACATGGCCGCGAAGAAGAAGAAGGCTGCGAAGAAGAAGGCCCCTGCCAAGAAGGCGCCTGCCAAGAAGGCCGCCAAGAAGAGCGCCAAGAAAGCGCCCGCCAAGAAGAGCGCGGGGAAGAAAGCCGCCAAGAAGAAAACGGCCGGAAAGAAGGCTGCGCCCGCCAAGAAGAGCGCGCCCGCCAAGAAGAGCGCGGCCAAGAAGACCGGCGCCAAGAAGAAGGCCGCCAAGAAGACCAGCGCCAAGAAGCGCTCCACCAAGGTGAGCCCGGCCGCTGCGGCGCTCGAGTCGCTCCCCATGGCGGAGCCGACCCACGACGACGACGACCTTCCGTCCGAAGCCGCCGACTTCTGATCCCCCACGGCTCCCGAGCCGTGAACTCTCGCGCATGGGCTCCCGGCACTCCTGGAGGAGTGAGCCGGGCGCACGTATTCAACGTGCGTTCAGCCGAGCTCGCCGGCCTTGGCGCGGGCGAGCCACGGCGTGACCTCGTCCTCGATCGCCTTCAGCGCGCGTGAGCGGAACAGCTGGAAGGGCAGCGGCACCTTCATGTCCAGGGCGATCTCGCGCGGCAGCAGCTCCAGCTGCCCTGCCAGGTTGACGCCCTTGACCTTGAACCGGACCTCGACCTTGTCGTCGCTCAGCCAGCTGGTGGTCGCGTTGTACTCGGCGAACCGCTGCACGTAGGCCTCGGCGAACTTGGTCACGGCCAGGCGCAGCTGCGCGGGCGTGAGGTCGTGCTTGATGCTGCCCTTCATGGCGGCGATGTTAGCACCGCCCTACGGAGGTGCTCAGCGAGCCTGGTAGAGCGAGAGCAGGCCTACGTAGAGGAAGCCGACCATGAACAGGACCAGGAACGGGATGCTGGTCCACGCGCCGGTGTAGGCGGCCATGCCGATCGTGAACACGAAGTAGAGCCCGAACAGCACCTCGACCACGGTGGCGATGTTCTTGCTGGCCTTGTACTTGCGCTTCTTCCAGCTCTGGTTGTTGCTGGTGATGCCGTGCTTGGCGGTGCGCACGAACTCGGCGTCGCGGCTGAACAGGCCCTCGAGCACGGCGTGGGCGTTGTTGATGCTCAGCCCAATGCCGAGCGCCATCATCAGCGGCAGCCGCTTGGCCGCGTCCCACACGTTGCCCTTCAGGAAGTGGTGCGTGCTCAGGTAGAACAGGATGATCGAGCCGCTGGTGGCCAGGAACAACGGCACGTCGAGCAGCAGCAGCTTGGGATTGTCGATCTTGTGGCGCAGCAGCATGTTCGGCAGCTGCAGCACCGCCAGCGCCACCAGGAACAGGTAGGCGAAGTTGTTGGTGAGGTGGAAGACCGCCTCCATCTTCACGCGGAACGGCAGCTTCGCCCGCCACACCATGGGCAGGATCTTCTTGGTGGTCTGCGCCGAGCCCTTGGCCCAGCGGAACTGCTGGCCCTTGAAGCTGTTCATCTCACAGGGCACCTCGGCCGGCGCCACCGCATCCGGCACGTAGACGAACTTCCAGCCGCGGATCTGGGCGCGGAACGAGAGGTCCATGTCCTCGGTGATGGTGTCGTGCTGCCAGCCACCGGCATCGATGATGGCGGTCTTGCGCCAGATGCCGGCCGTGCCGTTGAAGTTGAAGAAGCGGCCGGAGCGGTTGCGCGCGATGTGCTCGATCACGAAGTGGCCGTCGAGCATCAGCGCCTGGGCGCGGGTCAGCATCGAGTAGTCGCGGTTGAGGTGGTCCCAGCGCGCCTGGACCATGCCCACCTTCGGGTCCGTGAAGTGGCTGATCAGGGCCTTCAGGATGCTCGGGGTGGGCACGAAGTCCGCGTCGAACACCATCAGGTAGTCGCCCTTGGCGATCTTCATGCCCTGCTCGAGCGCGCCCGCCTTGAAGCCGGTGCGATCGGTCCGGTGCAGGTGCGTGATGTCGAAGCCGCGCGCGCGCAGCTCCTCGACCTTGCGCGCCACGATCTCCACCGTCTCGTCCGTGGAGTCGTCGAGCACCTGCAGCTCCAGCCTGTCCTTGGGATAGTCGAGCAGCGCGATGCTCTCGAGCAGCCGCTCGGCCACGTAGAGCTCGTTGTACATGGGCAGCTGCATCGTCACGAGCGGCAGCTCGGCCCACTCCTGCGGCGCGTCGACCCGCCGATCGCGGTGGCGCCAGAACAGGTAGACCAGGTGCGCGCGGTGAAAGCCGTACAGCCCGAGGATCGTCAGCACCACGAGATAGAGGGCAATTACGGCAGCTTCCATGAAATCCATGGTTAGCAGAGCCGACTGCAAACATTCTCAATCAGATGTAATTCATTGTCGCACCACGCGGTCGGGGGCGGGCGGCACGGGCGCCGACGTCGGCCCGGGCAGGGCCTGCGCCTCCTTCTCGAGCTTCTCGATCACGCGCAGATAGCGGCGTTCGTGGCTCGACCAGGCCATGCGCAGCACCACCGTCGCGGCGAGCAACAACAGGATGACATTTGCCAGCACGGTGGCCGTGGTGGCGTAGCTGCTGAGGGTGCCCGAGCCGCAGATGATGGTGCCGGCCTCGATGGCGCCCCACACGGCCTTGGGGTTGACCGCGGTCGGCCAGAGCAGGAACAGCCCGCCCCACACGGCCAACACGATCAGGAGAAAGATCGGCAGAAAGTACAAACCGATGTGCCGGCGCGAGCGGCGATGGTCGATGAAGAGACGTTCTTGCTGGGTGAGCGGCACACCTTCAGCGTGGCCAAGTGCACGCCTCCAAGCAAGTTGCAGGTGCACGTGATCCACGCGCGCACCTGCGTAAGCGTGTTCACAGCAAGTGCTTTCCGATGAAAGAAAGCCGCCGCCGCGGCCATTAACTCAACATGCTTCCCTCTTCGACTTCGTCTCGTGCGCGCGTGCTGGTTGTCGATGACGACGCAGGCGTGCGGGACGTGTGCAGCACCCTGCTGCGCGCCCTCGGCTACGACGCCGCGGTGGCGAGCAACGGCGACCACGCGCTCGATGCCGTGAGCGCCCGCGCGCCGCAGCTCGTGCTGCTCGACCTGGAGCTGCCCGGCATGCGCGGCGAAGACGTGCTGCGCGCGGTGAAGGCGCACTCGCCAGAGGTGCGCGTGGTGGTGATGAGCGGTCGGCCGGGCCGCGACCTGTCGCGCGCGCGGGAGCAGGGCGCGGACGCTGTGCTCCGCAAGCCGTTCAAGATGAGCGAGCTCGAAGGCGCGCTGATCAGGGCGTGAGCTGACGCGGAAAGCCGCTGCTCTGGACGAGGGCGAGCGCATCCATCGTCCAGGCCACCGCCACGTGCAGCAGCGCGCCGCCCCAGATCGAGCGCGCCTGCATCGCGAGCAGCCCCAGCACGATGCCGGCCGGGATGGCGGCTACCACCTCCAGCAGCGGCTTGGTGAAGTGGATCATGCAGTACGGCACCATGGCGACGTAGACCGCCGTGCTGCCGAAGCGCGGGCGCAGCTGGGTCAGCCACCAGCCGCGGAAGAAGAACTCGAGCGCCACGAAGTGCAGCGCGTAGAGCAGCTCCCAGGCCGCGAGGTCGAGCCAGCTTCGCCCGGCGGCGCGGTAAAACGGGTAGTAGCGAACGAACTCGGGCCGCAGCGACGCCAGCGCCAGGCATGGCAGCACCAGCGCGAGCAGCCCCGCGTAGGGCAGCAGCTGCCGGGCCGAGATCGGCCCCAGCGCCTGGTCGCGCACCCTTGCCCCGGTGGCCCAGAGCGCGAGCGCCGGCAGCGCGAAGAAGCCGAGCACACGCACGCCGATCCAGGCCGCGAGGTCGAGCAGCCCGGCCCAGTCCGCCGAGTGCAGCTCGGGGTGCACGCGGTAGAGCGCGCGCATCAGCGTGCGCTCGGGCAGGTACTCCATCGACACCAGCGACAGGGCCGCGACCGTGCAGGCGAGCGCTGCCCCGTCCCGTCCTGCTCGATCTTCGTCGATGGCGCGCACCAGGGCGCGCACGCGAGCGATCACCGCCGCAGCCGGCGCACGCTCACGTCCTTGCCGAGCACCGCCATGATCTCGAACAGGCCGGGCGCCGCGCTGCGTCCGGTCAGGGCCACGCGCGCCGCCTGCGCGAAGTCCTTCATCGCCACCTGGTTCGCCTCCGCCCAGGCGTTGACGCTCGCCTCCAGCGTCTGCTCCAGGAACGGGTCCGTCCGCTCGACGATGTCCGCGATCGCGTTCAGGTGCGGGGCCGCCGCCGGCACCAGGAACTTCTTGGACGCCGCCTCGTCGAACACGGGCGGCTCGCGGAAGTAGAAGTCCACACGCTCGGCTGCGTCCTCCAGCGTGCTGGCGCGAATGCGCACGCTGGCGAACGCCGGCACCACGCGCGGGTCATCCGGCTTCACGTCCAGGCCGCGCTTGAGCAAGAACGGCAGCGCCAGCGACGCGATCTTCGCGGGCTCCAGCATGCGCAGGTGCTCGCCCTGCACGGCCGCCAGCTTCCTGAGGTCGTACTTGGCGCCGCCCGCGCCTACGTGCTCGAAGTCGAACTTCTCGATCAGCTCGGCGCGCGAGAAGATCTCCTGGTCGCCGTGGGACCAGCCCAGGCGCACCAGGTAGTTGTTCATCGCGTCGGGCAGGTAGCCCTGCTCCTTGTACTCGTGGATGCCGACCGCGGCGTCGCGCTTGCTCAGCTTCTTGCCGTTCTGGGCCAGGATCACCGGGCAGTGCGCAAACTTGGGGGGCTCTACGCCGAGCGCCCGGAACAGCAAGATCTGCGGCGCGGTGTTGAGGATGTGCTCCTCGCCGCGCACCACGTGCGAGATCTTCATGGTCAGGTCGTCGATCACGCAGGCGAAGTTGTAGAGCGGGATGCCGTCGCCGCGCACCAGCACGAAGTCCTGGATCTCACGGTGCGCGATCTCCAGCTTGCCGCGCACCAGGTCGTCCCAGCTGGTGGCGCCGTCCTTGGGCGTCTTGAAGCGGATCACGTGCGGCTCGTCCCGCACTTCGGGCGCACGATCACGCCACGGGCTCTCGAACTGGAAGCCCTCGGCCTTGCCGCCTTTGGCCACGAACGCAGCGCGCGCGGCCTCCTTCTCCTGCGGCGTCTCGTACGAGCGATAGGCGTGGCCCGAGGCGATCAGCTTCTCGACGTACTCGCGGTAGATGTCGAGTCGCTCGGTCTGGCGGTAGGGGCCGTACGGGCCGCCGATGTCGGGGCCCTCGTCCCAGTCGAGCCCGCTCCAGCGCATGCCGTCGAAGATCGCCTGCACGGCCTCGGGCGTGTTGCGCTCCTTGTCCGTGTCCTCGATGCGGAGCACGAACTTGCCGCCGTGGCGACGCGCGTAGAGCCAGCTGTAGAGCGCCGTTCGAACGCCACCGATGTGCAGAAAGCCAGTGGGCGACGGCGCAAAGCGAGTGCGGACCTCGGTCATGGCCAGCCGGGTAGCATTTGCCTGCATGCTTTCAACCACATGGGCGATGTAGCCGGGGCCACGAGCCGAGATATTTTTCGCCCTCCACGAGATGTTGGTAGGACAAAGCCCCGCCGCCTGTGCCTACCATCGTACCGAAGCGAAGGGGCACCGCGCGCAGTTGGGGACTGCGAGGCGCGGCGGCTACGGGTGCTGCATGTCGAAGTCCGAGCTGCACGGGTGGGAACGCCGGACCGCGAAGCGCTATCGCGTGCCGGGACGGGCGCGCGTGTTCTTCGACGGCGACGGCTCCCCCGTGACGCTCACGGACATCTCGGCCGGCGGCTGCCTGCTGCAGGGCGAGCGCCTGCCCGCGGTCGGCACGCGCGTGTTCCTGTCGCTCGACATCGGCGGCTTGCCCAACGTGCGGCTACCGGCGGTCACGGTGCGCTCGGACGCCGAGGTGGCGGCGGTGCGCTTCGAGGTCCCGGCCACCAGCGTGGGGGGGCTCGATCAGCTGCTGGCGCAGTACACGTCGAGTGAGACCGCGGAGCTCAACGTGCTGGTCGTGGACGCCGATACGCGCTCGCGCACGCAGGTGACCACCGCGCTGCGCAGCATGGGCGCGCAGGTGATCGCGGTCGAAGACGCGCTCGGTGCGCTGCGCGGTATGCGCGCGGACAACACGAACGTAGTGCTCGCGCGTGCGGACGTGGAGGGCTTGGCCGCGCTGTCGATGCTGAGCCGCGAGCGTCCGAGCGCGTTTCGCGTGGCCTACGGGCGGCGCACCGCGATCGACCAGGCGCTCGCGATCGGGATCGCCCAGGCGGCGGCCGACGACCCGTGCTCGGCCAAGGCGCTGAGCGAGCTGCTGCGTAAAGGTCGACTGCGCGCTTCGAGCTAGACCCGAGCTATGCTGGCTCGAATATGAGCAGCCAGTTCATCGGGACCTATCCATTCGGGGAGCGCGAGATCAAGCGCTACGCCTTCGACAACGGGCTCAAGCTGCTGTTGCTGCGCGACGCCTCGGCGCCGGTCGCGAGCTACCACACCTGGTACGGCGTGGGCTCGCGGCACGAGAAGCCGGGCAAGACCGGGCTGGCGCACCTGTTCGAGCACCTGATGTTCAACGAGACGGAGAGCCTGCCCGCGGGCGAGTTCGACCGCACGCTGGAGGCGGCCGGCGGCGAGGTGAACGCGGCCACCTGGGTGGACTGGACGTTCTACTACGAGAACGTGCCGAGCTCGGAGCTCGGGCTGGTGGTGCGGCTGGAGGCCGAGCGCATGCAGAAGCTCGTGCTTCGCGAGCCGCAGGTGAAGTCCGAGAAGGAAGTGGTCGCCAACGAGCGCCGCTACCGCGTCGACGATGACGTCGAGGGCGCGGTCAACGAGCTGCTCTACAAGACCGCGTTCACGGTGCACCCCTACCACTGGCCCACGATCGGCTGGATGCAGGACATCGAGAACTTCACCACCGAGGACTGCGCGCAGTTCTACGGCACCTACTACGCGCCCAACAACGCCACCATCGCGGTGGTCGGAGACTTCGAGGAAGGCGCGCTCCTGGCGCTGCTCGATCAGCACTACGGGTCGATCCCCGCGGCGCAGCTGCCGGCGCACCTGTTCCAGCCGGAGCCGGAGCAAGAAGAAGAGCGGCGGCTCGAGATCGAGAAGCCCACGCCGACCGAGAAGCTCTCGCTCGGCTACAAGTCGCCCGCGCTGGGCGACGCCGAGTACGCGCCGCTGACGGTGCTGAACGAGGTGCTGTTCGGCGGCAAGAGCTCGCGCCTGTACCGCGCGCTGATCAGCGAGGGCGAGCTGGCGAGCGAGGCGCGCGGCTCGATCGCGCCGTCCAAAGATCCCGGGCTGTACGAGGTCTGGGTGTCGCTGCGCGAAGGGCACGTGGCCGAAGAGGCGCTCGGGGTGGTCGAGGCGCAGTTCAACACCATCATCAGCAAGGGCATCAGCGAGGCCGAGCTGGAGAAGGCCAAGAACCGGCTGGAGCTCGGCTTCTTGCACGGCATGGAGACCGCGAGCGGTAAGGCCGAGCAGATCGGCATGTTCGAGACCGTGCTCGGCGACGCGAGCAAGATCTGGTCGCAGCTGGAGGCGTTCCGCGGCGTGAGCGCGCGCGACGTGCAGGCCGTGGCCAGCAGGCGCCTCAAGGCGAGCTCGCGCACCACGTTGTTCGTGCGCGCCAAGCCCGAAGACGACGACGCGGAGGCCGCGTGAGCAAGACGCTTCGCCACGACGTGCTGCTGGTCGAGGAGAGCCACGACCTGCCGCTGGTGCACTTTCAGATCGTGATCGCGAGCGGCAGCATCGAGGACGCCGCCGGCAAGGAAGGCCTGTCCCGGCTGAGCGCGCGCATGCTGCGGCGCGGCAGCAAGCAGCGCGACACGCGCAAGATCGAGGACACCATCGACGGGCTGGGCGCGGAGCTCGGCATCGAGGCGGGCGCGAACTACGTCCGCATCTCGGGCTCGTGCATCAAGCGCAGCCTCGACAAGACGCTGGCGCTGGTGGGCGAGCTGCTCAACGAGCCGAGCTTCCCCGAGAGCGAGCTGGCGCAGCTCAAGCGCGAGACGCTGGCCGCCCTGCTGGAGCTGACCGACAGCGACCAGGCGCTGTGCAGCATTCACTTCCGGCGTGGGCTGTTCAAGGGTCACCTGTACGGGCGGCCGTCGCTCGGCACGCCCGGCACGCTGGCGCGGATCGAGCTCGACGACGTGATCGCGCGCTACCGTGAGGGCCTGATCACGCGGCCGCGCGCGATCGGCTTCTCGGGCGACATCACGTACGCCGAGGCCTCGAAGCTGGTCGACACGCACCTCGCGCGCTCCGCACCGATCAGCAGCTACCCCACGGAACCGAGCGAGCCGACGCAGGTGCGCGGGCGTCAGCTGCGCATCGTGGACAAGCCGGAGCGCACGCAGACCCAGATCTTGATCGGGCGGCTGGCGAGCCACCCGCGCGACGAGGACCACACCGCGCTCCTGGTGGGCAACGCGGTGTTCGGCGGCGCCTTCACGGCGCGCTTGATGCGCGCGGTGCGCTCGGAGCGCGGCTGGTCGTACGGCGCGTCCTCGCGCGTGGGCATGGACAAGGTGCGCGAGGCCTGGAGCATGCACACCTTCCCGGCGGCCACGGACGCGGCGCCCTGCATCGAGCTGCAGCTCGCGCTGATGGACGAGTGGGTCGGCAAGGGCATCGACGACAAGGAGCTGGAGTTCGCCCAGAGCTACTTGATGAAGAGCCACGCGTTCTCGATCGACACCGCGGACAAGCGGCTGGAGCAGGCGCTCGACGTGCTGCTCTATGACCTGCCCGACGACTACTTCAGCGCCTTCACCCAACACGTGGGCGCGACCACACGCAGCCAGGTGAACGCGGCGCTCCAGAACCGGCTTTCCTCGAAGGAACTGGTGTTTTCCGTGGTTTGCACCGCGGACGAGCTGGCCGACTCGCTGGTGAAGGCGACCGGCGCACAGAGCAGCGAGATCATCGCCTACGACGCGGACGCCAGCGAGCCAACAGCCTGAGCCGCCCTACGCCAGCGGTGCTAAGGTTGCCCGCATGCGAGTCATCGTCACGGGTGGTGCGGGTTTCATCGGCAGTCATGTCGCGGATGCGGCGCTGGAGCGCGGGCACGAGGTGCTCGTGATCGACGACCTGAGCGGTGGTCGGCGCGAGAACGTGCCGAGCGCAGCGCGCTTCGTACAGCTCGACATCCGGGACGGCGCGAAGCTGAACAGCACGGTGGCCGAGTTCAAGCCCGACGTGATCGCGCACCAGGCCGCGCAGACCAGCGTGTCGGTGAGCACGCGCGAGCCGATCCGCGACGCGGAGATCAACATCCTCGGCAGCATTCACCTGGCGAACGCCGCGGTGGAGCATGGCTCGCGGCTGGTGTTCGCGAGCACGGGCGGCGCGATCTACGGCGAGGTGCCCGAGGGCAAGCGCGCGAAGGAGGGCGACCCCACCGTACCGCTGAGCCCGTACGCGTCCTCGAAGCTGGCGTTCGAGAACTACCTGTACGGTTACTACGCGCGCGAGCGGGGGCTCAAGAGCACGGTGCTGCGCTACGCGAACGTGTACGGCCCGCGCCAGGATCCACACGGCGAAGCCGGCGTGGTGGCGATCTTCTCGCAGCGCATCAAGGCCAAGCAGCCGATCGCGATCAACGCCCGGAAAGACCTCGGCGACGGCGGCTGCGTACGCGACTACGTGTTCGTGGCGGACGTGGTGAAGGCGAACCTGGCGGCGATCGAGGGCAAGATCGAGCGGCCGACCATGAACGTCGCCACCGGCGTGCCCGCCACCACCAAGCAGCTGGCGGATCTGCTGCTGCGCGAGATCGGGACCACGCAGGTGAACGACGGCCCGCGCCGCGCCGGCGACCTGGAGCGCTCGGTGCTGGACCCGAGCTACTTCGAGAGCCTGCTCGGCAAGCCCGTGCAGATCGAGGAAGGCATCCCGGCCACCGCGAAGTGGTTCGCCGCGCGTTAGCTGCGCTCGGATTGGCGGGTGGCGTGCCAGAAGGCTTCGATGTTGCCGACGCGGTCGGTGACCATCGCGTAGTCCTTCTCCAGGCCCACCAGCAGCACGCCGATGCCGCCCTCGCGGCCCAGGCGGCCCTTGATCTTCATCAGCTGAAAGACGCTGTGCTTGCCGCTGGCGACGACCACCATCACGCGGTCGGCCAGGCGCGCGGCGCGGCGTAGCGCCTGCGCCGGGACCGGGCCGGTGAGGGTCAGGATCTGCATGCTGCTGGGGTTGGCGCCCTCGGCCTCGGCGCCGGCGGGACGCGCGGACGCACGCGCGAGCGGGTACTGGCTGCCGCCGGAGCCCGCGGCGAGCAGCCGCTGCGGGTCGTCGATCGACTTCACCATGCGGTGGCCGTCCCACTCCGCGACGCGCCGTGCCAGGTGCGCCTCGTCCAGCGAGGCGCCGATATCAACGTCACGCTCTCGCAGTGCGGCGCGTAGTCGTCGAGGTCGTGCATCAGGCTGGACAGCATGTCCGGGTCGCGCGGCCAGGTGCTCGCGCCCACCACTGGCACGCCGCTCCAGAACGCCGCCTCTTGCGGGGTGCGCACGTCGAGCCGGCGCAGCGACCACAGGATGATCAGCAGCGTGGACCCGAGCAGGAAGCCGATCGGGGTGCCGATCGCGATGTTCTTGCGCGGCGAGGCCATCGCCTCGCTCGGCACCTTCGCGCGCTCGAGCACGCGGAACTCGTCGGGTGGATTCTGCGACTCCAGCTCCGACTGCGCGAGCAGCGCCTTGGCGCTCGCCAGCGCCTCGTCGGCCACCTTGATGCCGCCGAGCAGCATCGCGGCCTCGCCCTCGACGCCGCTCAGCTTCTTCATGCGCTCGTTGAGCTTGGCCTGCATCTCCTCGGCGGCCTTCTGGCGCTCGAGGGCCTTGGCCGCGGCGGCCTTGGCGGCGTCCGCACGACGCTTGGGGTCGCTGCTGTGCGCCTTGACGCGTGCGTCGAGGGACTGGATCTCGGCCTCGAGCCGACGTACGCGCGGGTCATCCGGTGCGTACTGCTGCTTGGCCAGCTCCAGCTCGCGCCGGGCCTCGGGCAGGCGCTTGGAGTCTGCCGCGGCCTGCACCCGATCACCCTCGGTGAACACCTCGGTGGCACTGCCGGTCGGCTTCGGGCCGGGGTCCGTGGTGCCGAGTGCCCGCTGCGCTGCCTCCGCCTGCGCGCGCGCCTGCTCGGCCTGCGCCGACAGCGTGGCCGCCTGCGTGATCGCGAGCTTGGTCTCCTCGGTGATGTCGGTGAACCCGCTCTTCTGGCGGAACTCCTCGTACACCCGCGAAGCCTGCGCCTGTTGCCGTTCGGCCTCCGCGACCGCGTTGCGATAGCGCTCCGCGTTGGCGCCGAGCTTGTCCGAGATGATCTTCTTGCGCCACGCCAGGAACACGTCGATCAGGTCGTTGACCAGCTGCGCCGACCCTTCCGGGCTGCCCCAGGTCGAGTCGATCACGATGTTGTTCGACTTCGGGCTCGGCGTGACGGTGATGATCTTGGCCAACACCGGGGCGGGCACGTCGATCTTCATGCGCTTCTTCACCTCGTCGAGATTCGACGAGAAAAGCATCGCCTCCACGATCGCTTCGCGCTCTTCCGGCTTGTACTCGTAGGCGGTGTTCCAGGTGATGATGCCGCTGGCCGCGTAGTTGCTCTCGACGAACTTCTTCGCGATCGCAGCGCCCATGAAGGCGCCGAACACGCCAGCGATCACGATCAGCTGCCAGCGGCGCCGCAAGGTATTGAGGATGCGCAGCGGATCGACGGGAATTCCCGGGCGACCGGACTGCTGCTCGTCGTTGTCGTAGTCGCGTTCACTCAAGGCAAACTCACCGCTTCCAACTCAGGTAGCCCCAGCTCGCGAGGACTCAAGCAACGATTCGATCGGGTGGCTCGGAAACGCCCGCGAGAGGGGCCTTCGATTTCGACGAGAGCTGCGAGGGGAGTCGTCGCAACAC
>DASUME010000399.1:0-12628 GCA_036277895.1 Polyangiales bacterium | reverse complement strand
TCCCAGGCGGAGTGCTTAATGCGTTAGCTACGGCACCGCGGGGGTCAATACCCACGACACCTAGCACTCATCGTTTACAGCGTGGACTACCAGGGTATCTAATCCTGTTTGCTCCCCACGCTTTCGCGTCTCAGCGTCAGTTACCGTCCAGAAAGCCGCCTTCGCCACTGGTGTTCCACCTGATATCTACGAATTTCACCTCTACACCAGGTATTCCGCTTTCCTCTCCGGCACTCAAGAAGGGAAGTTTCGAGTGCAGTTCCTGGGTTGAGCCCAGGGATTTCACGCCCGACTTTCTCTCCCGCCTACACGCCCTTTACGCCCAGTGATTCCGAGCAACGTTTGCACCCTCTGTCTTACCGCGGCTGCTGGCACAGAGTTAGCCGGTGCTTGCTAAGGCGATACCGTCAAGCTGAGTCCTGTTAGAACCCAGGTTTTCGTCTCGCCCCACAGAGCTTTACAACCCGAAGGCCTTCATCACTCACGCGGCGTCGCTGGTTCAGGCTTTCGCCCATTGACCAAGATTCCCCACTGCTGCCTCCCGTAGGAGTCTGGTCCGTGTTCCAGTACCAGTGTGGCTGATCATCCTCTCAGACCAGCTACCCGTCTCTGCCTTGGTGAGCCATTACCTCACCAACTAGCTGATGGGCCGCAGACCCCTCCTCTGGTGATAGGCCGTTGCCGGTCCCTACCTTTGCCATCCCGGAGCGAACCCCAGAATGCTGTATGCGGTATTAGCGCTCCTTTCGGAACGTTATCCCCCTCCAAAGGGCAGGTTATCTACGTGTTACGCACCCGTGCGCCACTTTACTCAGGGTTGCCCCCTTTCGCGTGCGACTTGCATGTGTTAGGCGCGCCGCTAACGTTCGCTCTGAGCCAGGATCAAACTCTCCAGTTGTTGAAACTGTGAGCGACTCAGCCCGAAGGCTGAGGTTCTCGATCCTGTGTCGCTGTCTACTCGCGCTGGCTAAAGCGCTTCTCGACAGTTCATCTCTCTCGCGCTGTGCATTCCTGAGAATGCACATCCTGCGTGTCACTTCGATTCAGTTTTCAAAGGTCGAGGCGATTAGTTTCGCTGTTTTTTCAGCGGCTTTTCGTCTCGAAGTGGGGCGGAATCTAGTGGGCTTCCCTACTTCGTCAAGCCTTTTTTTCGGCCTTCAGTTTCGAGCGATTCTCACTAGAAAGAGCAACCCAGACGGAGGACGGCATGCGATGCATCCCGTGCTCATCGTCTTTCCACCGAGAGCGTCTCGTCTCGGCGACCCGTCCGGCGACGGGAGCCACTAACTAGCAAACCCACCCTCCCTGTCAAACTCGATCCGGCGATTTCTGACACCCAACCGGATCAAGCCTGTAGATCGCCGGGAAAGCGACGTGGCTTACTGGCCGGGCGCCAACGGGAGGAGCCATGTGGCGCCGGGGCCGGCGTCATCGAACAGCGCCAGCGTCGCCGGGTCGACCAGTAGCGTCCTGGAGTCGCGGTACTCCGCCTGCACGGCGTACGCGACGAAGTACGGCGCCAGCTCCATGCGGCGCGCGAGCAGCACGCGCTCGGTGAGGTGTGCGTTCTCGTCATGGGCGAGCTCGACCCGACGGGCTGCCTTCACCAGCGACACCTCGTCCGTGCGCGCGGTGAAGTGCGGACCGCCGTCGAACGGGTCCACCCTGCCCGCGTACTGGAAGCCTATCCGGCGCAGCATCTTCTCCACGCCGCGCGTTTGCTCACCCACGGCTCCGATCACCGCCTGCGCCTGGGGCGGCAGCAACGTGGCGTAGATCTCTCCACCCGGGAACAGCCCCTTGATGAACTCCTTGTTCCGCTTGCTGAGCCGGTCGGCTTCGCTGTAGCTGAGCTCGGTGAAGTGACGCCCGAGCGCCTCCCACAGGTGGCTCGTTCCGTCCGCCTCCAGCGGCGGCAGCAGCTCCGCCAGCAGCTGGTCGCGGAACGACGCGCGCTGCATCGCCACGAACAAGAAGCGCACGTACGAGATCAACGTGCCCAGCTTCTCGGGCGCCGTGCGGTACGCGGGGTGCACGACCAGGCCGCCGATCTCGGTCGGCCCATCGTACACGTAGCGAATGCTCAACACGGGATGCACGAAGTGCTTGCGCAAGGTAGCGCTGTACTTCTCTTCGCTATCCACATCGAGATAGATGTACGGCTCGCCCGGCCGCCCCAGCTGCGCGATGATCATCGACGTACCCACCGCTGCCGTGCGCTCCAGATCGCGCAGCAGGAACACGTACTCGCGGTCGCGCGGGTTCTCGATCTCGCCCTGGAACGAGCGCTCGGACACGTCGAGCAACGCCGCGATCGCGCCGCGGTCGTTCGGCAGGTTGACGGTGTTGAGGTAGCGAGCGAGCGAGTACAGCTCCTCTTCGTCGTCCCGACGCGCCGCACGGATCTGATAGCGGGCCATCACGCTCATTGTGCCCCACGGATCAGAACGCGCGCGAGCTATCCACCAGGATCGTGACTGGCCCCTCGACGTCTGCGCGCACCGTCATGGTCGCCCGAAAGCGCCCCTGCGCCACGTTCGAGCCGCGCGCCCGCAGCTCCGCGCACACGCGCTCGTAGAGCGCATTCGCTTGCTCCGGCGCCATTGCCGCGTCGAAGCTCGGTCGCCGCCCCTTGCGCACGTCGCCGTAGAGCGTGAACTGCGAGACGACCAACACGGAGCCGGCCACATCGCGCACGGAGAGACTCATCTTCTCGCGCTCGTCCTCGAAGATGCGCAGCCCCTCCAGCTTGTTCGCCATCCAGCCGACCTCGGGCTCGCCGTCCGCCGCGCCGATGCCCAGGTAGACCAACAAGCCGCGCTCGATGGCGCCCACGACCTCGCCCTCGACCACCACGGACGCCGAACTCACGCGCTGCACCACCGCTCGCATCGGGCCAACCTTGCCACACTCGGGAGCGGCAGGTATGACCTGCCATGACCGTTCCGGTGGTGGGCCTGACGGGGGGAATCGCGTCGGGCAAGAGCACGGTCGCGCGTGCTTTTGCACTGCGCGGCATCCCCGTCGTCGATGCGGATCAGCTGGCCCGTGAGGTCGTCGCCCCGGGAAGTGAAGGTCTGGCGGCGGTGGTCCGCGAGTTCGGCGACGACGTCTTGCTGTCCGACGGCAACCTCGATCGCAAGGCTGTCGCCGCGCGCGTGTTCGCCGATCCCACCTTGCGCGTGAAGCTCCAAAGCATCCTGCACCCTCGTATCGGTCAGCTCTCGCAGCAGCGCCTCGCCGAGGTCCCGCGCGACAAGCCGTACGCGATCTACGAGGCACCCCTGATCGTCGAGAGCGGCCTGCACCACGGCATGCAAGCGCTGATCGTCGTCGCGATCGCGCCGGAGCTCCAGATCGAGCGCGTGATGGCGCGTGACGGGCGCGCCCGCGAAGACGCGGAGGCAAGGCTGCGCGCGCAGGCCCCCCTGGAGCGCAAGCTCGCCGCGGCTACCTATGTCATCGACAATGGCAGGGCGCTGTCGGAGCTGGATCCACAGGTCGACGCCGTGCACGCCAAGATTCTGTCTGCCCTGGGAGGAAGCACTCGATGAACGAGCGCGAGACGCTGTTGACTGGATTCCCGTCCAACGAGCTCGCGCGACGCTTGTTGCCGCGCCTGCTGGAGACGAACCGGACCGGTCGCGTGATCGTGCTGGTGCCCGAGCGCTTCGTCGACCACGCGAACGAGTGGCTGTCTGCGCTGCCTAACGGACAGCGCGACCGCACCCGCGTGATCGTCGGCGACGTGGCGTGGATGGATCTGGGCTTGTCCGGGCGGGAGTACCTGGAGCTCGCGGAGCGCGTGGACACCATCCATCACTGCGCGGCCGTAACCTACAGCGGCGCGCCGCTGGAGATGGCGGAGCGCGTGAACGTGGGCGGCACGTTCGAGATGCTCGAGTTCGCGCGCCAGGCCAAGGGGCTGAAGCAGCTCGTGCACTGGTCCACCTTGATGGCCACGGGCGAAGAGGCGGGTGTGGTGCGTGAAGACGCGCTGATCGCCCCGCGCTCGAACCCGCTGGCGCTGACGCGCTTCCGCGCCGAGCGCATGATCGGAAAGGCGCGCACGGAGCTGCCGATCACGGTCCTGCGCCCGGCGATGTTGGTCGGCGACTCACGCACGGGCCGGCTAGCGCGCATCGAGGGTGCGCACCTGTTGATCTCGGCCCTGCTCAACGCCCCGCGCGACCTGCCGATCCTGCGGCCGGCCAACGGCGACGCCCCGCTGCAGGTGGTGCCGATCGACTACGCCGTCGATGCCGGCCTGTCGATCGCGCAGGATCCGTCGAGCATCAACCGCACCTATCACATCATCGATCGTGAGGCGCTCACGCTCGATGCCGCGATGGCGGCCATCGCCGAGCTGCTCGGCAAGCCGCCGCCTCGTGGGGCCCTGCCGCCGCTGTTCACCAACGCCGTGTTGCGCCTGCCCGGCATCGATCGGCTCGCGCACGCACAGCGTTCGCTGCTCGACGAGCTCGGCCGCGACGTCGACTACGATGATCGCAACGCCAGACAGCTGCTGGGCAGCGAGGTCTGTCCCCCTCTGCTCAGCTACCTGAGCAAGCTCGTCGCGCACGTCGAGCGCGAGCGCAAGACCGACCGGCCCGCGCCGTCGTACTCGCTGCTGCGCTGAGGGCGCGGGAGCCCCCGCGCTTCGCGCCTCTACTTGGCGGCGTTGCTGCCGGCGAGCGTCATCGAGCTGACCCGGAACGTGGGCGCGGCGACGGACGTCTTGTCGTCGAGGTCGTTGCCGATCACGTCGATGCGCTTGAGCAGCTCATCGAGGTTCAGCGAGATGGTCACCTCGGAGACCGGAAACGCCAGCTCGCCGTTCTCGATCCAGAAGCCGTTCGCGCCGCGGCTGAAGTCGCCGGTGACCGCGTTGAAGCCGAAGCCCATCATGCTGGTCACGAGCAGGCCGCGCTTGGTGCTCTTGAGGATGTCCGCCGGCGACGTGGTGCCCGGCAGCAGGTGAAAGTTGGTGCTGCTGATGCCCACGCCGCCCGAGCTGCCGCGCGAGGCGTTGCCGGTGCTGGGCTGCTTGAGCTTGCGGCCCGAGTAGCCGTCGAGCTGGTAGCCCTTCAGTATGCCGTTCTCGACGATCACGTTCTTGCGCGAGAGCAGGCCCTCGCCGTCGTAGTTGCGCGAGCCGGGGCCGCGCACGATCCAGGGATCGTCGATGATGTTGACGAGCGGGTTCGCGATCTGGGTGTCGACGCGATCGAGCAGGTAGCTGGACCGCCGCCAGATCGAGCCGCCGCTGACGCAGCTCGCCACCAGGCCGAGGATCGCGCGCGCCGAGTCCGGGTCGAAGATTACCGGCACTTCCTGCGAGTCGACCTTGCGCGCACCGAGCTTGGCCAGCGTGCGCCGCGCCGCCTCGCGGCCGACGGACTCTTCGCTGTCGAGCTGCGACAAGTGTCGGCGCGAGGACCAGTAGAAGCCCGTGCGCTTCTTGCCGCCCTCGTCCTCGACCACCGGCGAGACGACGATGCTCGCGTAGGTGCCCTTGGAGGCGCCGCGGAAGCCGCCGCTGGTGACCAGCGCGCTGCCACCCGACACGCGCGTGAAGGTGGCGTCTTCGGAGTTGGTGATGCGCTTGTCGTGACCGAGCGCCGCCTTCTCCGCCGCGATCGCACGCTTCACCGCTTCCGCGGCATCCACGCCATCCACCGACGGATCGAACAGCTCCAGGTCGCGGTACTGCGAGGGCGACGAGAGCAGCGACGGGTCGGGCGCACCCGCGAACGGGTCTTCCTGGCTCAGCTGCGCGAGCTCGAGCGCGTCTTCCACCAAGCGCTCCAGGCCGCCCTTGGTCAGATCGCTGGTGTACGTGACGGCGACCTTCTGGCCGATCATCACGCGCAGGCCGACCGAGCGCGACGAGGCCTCTTCGACCAGCTCGGGCTGACCGAGCCGGACCTTGGCCGACAGGTGCGCGCCCTCGTGCAGCGAGCACTCGGCGACGGTGGCGCCCTTCTTCTTCGCGCGGCTGACGACGTCGTCGCCGAGCTCGAGCATGCGGGACAAATCGAGGCTCACAGTTGCGTCCCTCCCACGGTCATCGCGCTGATCTTGATCGTCGGGCAGCCGACGCCCACGGGCACGCTCTGCCCATCCTTGCCGCAGGTCCAGATGCCATCGGACGTCTTCATGTCGTGGCCGAGCATGACCACCTTGCGCATCACGTCCGGGCCGTTGCCGATCAGGTTCACGCCCTTCACGGGCGCGGTGATCTTGCCGTCTTCGATCAGGTAGCCCTCGGTCAGCGAGAACACGAAGTCGCCGTTGGTGATGTCGACCTGCCCGCCGCCGAAGTGCGAGGCGTAGATGCCGCGCTTCACGCTCTTGATGATGTCGGCCGGATCGTGCTGGCCCGCGAGCAGCAGCGTGTTGGTCATACGCGGCATCGGGTGCGACTTGAAGCTCTCGCGGCGGCCGTTGCCGGTGACCGGGATCTTGAAGAAGTCGGCCGAGTGCTGGTCGTGCATGTAGCCGCGCAGGATACCGTGCTCGATCAACACCGAGCTGGTGGGCACGTTGCCTTCGTCGTCGACGTTCACCGCGCCGCGCGAGTGCGCGAGCGTGGCGTCATCCACCACGGTGCACAGCTCGCTCGCCACGCGCTCGCCGATCTGATCGGTGTAGTTGCTGGTGCGCTTGCGGTTGAAGTCCGCCTCCAGGCCATGGCCGACCGCTTCGTGCAGCAAGATGCCGCTATCGCCTGGGCCGAGCACGACCTCCATCTCACCGGCTGGCGCCTCGCGCGCGTCGAGCATCACCAGCGCCTGGCGTACGGCTTCTTCCGCGTGCCACTCGGGCGAGCGACCGTCGAAGTAGTCGAGCCCGATGCGCCCACCGCCGCCGGAGCTACCGGCCTGGCGCTTGCCATCCTGCTCGGCGATCACGCGCACGCCGAAGCGGATCAGCGGCTGCGTGTCGTGCACGAACTTGCCGTCCGAGGTCGCGATCAGGAGCTCGCGCAGCTCCTCGCTGAGCGAGGCGTCGACGCGCACGATGCGCTTGTCGAGCGCGCGCGCCTTCTCGTCGGCGCGCTTGAGCAGCGCGCGCTTGTCCACGCCGGGCATGTCCAGGCTGAGCTCCGGCACCTCGTAACGTGCGGCCAGCTTGGGCACCACGAACTGCGGCGGCACGTACTTGCTGGTGCCGGCGGCGATGTTGGCGGCGGTCTGCGCGGCGCGCGACATCGCCTCGAACGAGAGGTCCTCGACGTAGGCGTAGCCGGTGGCGTCGCCCTTCATCACGCGCACGCCCATGCCGAGCGTGACCGCGCGGCCGGCGGACTTGAGGATGCCCTCGTCGTAGCTGTACGAGCCGGAGGCCGAGTACTCGAAGAACAGGTCCGCGTACTCTCCGCCCTTGGCGAGCGCGATGCTCAAGAGCCTGCGCGCGGTCTCGTGATCGACGGGCTCGGCTCCTCCCGGTGCAAAAGGAGCGGCATATCTTGTGGCCATTGGACCACTCTAACCTCTGGCGTTCGAAATCACAGGGCGTAGATCAGAAAAGCCGCGTAGGTTTTGGGGCTAACGCGCCCACCTGAGGAGGACCCGTGAAGGACTATCGAGCGGCCATGCTGCAAGCGCTGGTGGCAGTCGCCTGGGCCGACCAACGCCTGCATGCCCGGGAGGTCGAGGTGATCGACGCGCTGCTCGCGGCCTTCGACGTCACCGGTGAGGAAGCCGACGCCCTGCGCGAGTACGCCAAGACTCCGCGCACACTCGACGACCTCCCGCTCGCGGAGCTCTCGGCCGGGGATCGCCGGTTGTTGATCCAGCACGCCGTGTTGCTCAGCCACGCGGATGGTGATCCCTCCGACGCCGAGCAGCGAGTGATCGACGAGCTTGTGGGCCGGCTGCACGTCCCGCCCGAAGAGGCCGCGCCGTTGCTCGCCGCCGCCCACGCGCGTGCCAAGAAGCTGGCACCGCTTCGCGAGCAAGCATGAGCCTTCGCGTTCCGAAGGTCCTCTTGTTCGACGCGGGCAACACGCTCGTGTTCCTCGATCACGACGCGCTCGCCTCTTCGGCACATGACATCGCAGGCCTGGGCGGCGACGCGCTGCGCCGCGCCGAGCCACTCGCGAAGAAAAGCTACGAAGCCGCGCTCTCCGCGGGCATGAGTCATGAAGATGGCTGGCAGCTCTACATACGTACCATCTTCGAGGCCGCGGGCGTGCCCTTCACGGACGCAGCCGAGGCCGCACGCGCCGCGCGCGTCGTGCACGACGACTTCAACCTGTGGCGAAAGATGCCACCCGAGCTGCCAGTGGCGCTGGCGCGCGGGCTCAACGCGGGCTTGCGCTACGGCATCGTGTCCAACTCCGAGGGCCGGCTCACGGAGCTGCTCGATCGGGTCGGCATCCTGCCGTTCTTCGAGGTGGTGGTGGACTCCGCGCTCGAGGGCGTGCGCAAGCCAGATCCCGAGATCTTCAGGCGTGCGCTGTCGCGCATGCAGGCGAGCGCCGCCGAGACCATGTACGCCGGGGACATCCCGAACGTCGACGTCGATGGCGCACGCGGCGCCGGCATCGACGCGGTGCTGATCGATACGCTCGGGCACTATCCCCACTACAGCGGCGCCCCGCGCTTCGCCTCGGTGGAGGCATTGATCGCGGAGCTGTGCCCCTGAAGCGCTGGCTCCTGCTCGCGTTGCTCGTCGCGTGCCGGACCAGCACCGGCGCCACCACGGATGCGCCGGCCACGTCCTGGCACTACGAGGTCCGCGTCGATCCCGCGCTGACCCGGCTGGAAGCAAAGGTGTGCTTTCAAGGGGTGGTGCCGAACGAGCTGCGTGCCGGCAAGGACGAGGCGGCAGGCAACCTGCTCTACGCGCGCTGGCTCGGGCCGGGCGCACGCCGCAAGCTGCCGATCGCGCACGGACGCATCCAGCTGCTGAGCGACACGCGCGACGGCTGCCTCGAGTACGCGGTGAGCCTCGGCGAGAGCGGCTCGCTCGACGTCGCGATGCGCCGCGTAGGGCGTGACGTGCTGGCGAGCCCGAACGCGTGGTTGTGGCGGCCCGAACGGCGTGCGATCGACGCGACCGCGACCATGGAGCTGCGGCTGCCACCCGGCATCTCGGCGGTGTTGCCGTGGCCACGTACGAAGAACCTGCGCACGCTGGACCCGGAGGCGTTCCGCTTCGACAGCTACGCCGCGTTCGGCCACTTCACGACCCACCTCGAGCGCGTCGGGGAGGTGGAGCTGGAGTACGCGATCCTCGACGGTCCCCTCGGCGCCGAGGTATTGCCTTGGCTGAAGAGCTCGATCCGCGTCGCCACGCTGAGCGACGGCGCGTTCCCACGCGACCGAATGCAGGCGATCGTGGTGCCGAGCAGCGCCTCCAGCGAGCCGGTGCAGTTCGGCATGGTGGCGCGCGGCGGCAGCGCCTCGGTGCTGCTGATCGTGAGTGCAGACGCCGAGCCGCAGGCGCTGCTGCGAGACTGGGTGTTGCCGCACGAGCTGAGCCACCTGCTGCTGCCGTACGTGGAGCGCGAGCACGCGTGGCTGTCCGAAGGCTTCGCGACCTATTACCAGGAAGTGCTGCTGGCGCGTGCCGGGCTCGCTTCGCCCGAAGAAGCGCTGCGGCGCCTGAGCACCTCGCTGCGTAGCGTGAGCGCGCAGGCCGGAACGACTCCGCTGGTCGAAGAGTGTGCGCGGCTCGAGCTCACGCGCGACTACCGCAAGGTGTACTGGGGCGGCGCTGCCTACTGGTTGAACATCGACGTCGCGCTGCGCCGCCGAGGTCTCGCGCTCGACGTGCTCCTCACGCAGCTGCGCACACAGCCGAACGCACGCGAGCTGTGGACCGCACGCCAGCTGATCGAGCAGCTGGACGCGCTCTCGAACACGCAGCTGTTCAGCACCGGCTTCGACGACGCCGCGAGACTCCCATTCCCACCCTTCGAAGAAGCCCTGAAAGAGCTGCGCTTCTAGTTACTCGCTCTGCGTGCTGACGAACGCGAGCACCGCGCGCGCCACCGCGTTGCGCTGTTCTTCGCGCAGCTCCGGGAAGATCGGCAATGCCAGCGACTCCTGCGCTGCGCGCTCGGCCTCCGGGAAGTCGCCGCTGCGATGACCCAGCGCCGCGAAGCACGGCTGCTCGTGCAGGCAGCGCGGGTAGTAGATCTCGCTGCCGATCTGCGCGTCGGTGAGCGCCTGCCGGAGCGCGTCGCGCTGCGAGCTGCGCACCACGTACTGGTTGTAGACGTGGCCGACCTCTACGCAGCGCGGCGCGGTCAGCGCTGGCGCCAGCGCAGCGAAGCGCTGGTCGTAGAAGTGCGCGTGCGCGCGCCGCAGATCCGTGTAGCGCCCGAGCTCGGGCAGCTTCACGCGCAACAACGCCGCCTGCAGCGCGTCGAGCCGGAAGTTCCCGCCGATCAGCGTGTGGTGGTACCTGGGCTGCGCCCCGTGCGCACGCAGCATGCGCGCGCGCTCCGCGAGCTGCGGGTCCTTGGTCACCACCAGGCCACCGTCGCCGAAGCCGCCGAGGTTCTTGGACGGGAAGAACGAGAAGCAGCCGAACTGCCCGAAGGTCCCGATCGGCTTGCCCTGATGCGAAGCGCCGAGTGCCTGCGCGGCATCTTCGATGATCGAGAGCTTGTGCCGGGCCGCGACCGTGGCGAGCACATCGAGATCTGCGGGCTGCCCGAACAGGTGCACCGGCAGGATGGCCTTGGTGCGCGCAGACACCGCCTGGTGCACCCGGCTGGCGTCCAGGTTGAAGGTGACCGGATCGATGTCGACGAACACCGGCCGCGCGCCGACGCGTGCGATCGCACCCGCGGTGGCGAAGAACGAGAACGGCGTGGTGATCACCTCGTCGCCGGGGCCGATGCCGAGCGCCATCAACGCGAGCAGCAGCGCGTCCGTGCCGCTGCTGACCGCGATCGCATGCGGGTAATTGAACTTCTCGCACAGCTCCGCCTCGAGCTGCTCGACCTCGGTGCCCATGATGAAGTGGTTGCTGACGAGCACGCGCTCGAACGCGGACGTCAGCGCCGGCACCAGCGGCGCATGCTGCATCGTGAGATCGAAGAACGGCACCGCCCCGGGCGCGCGCTTGCCGTGAGGCGGCACGCTCACCTTCGCGGCCACCGGCTCGGGCGGCCGCACGCTCGCGGTGGGGCGCAGGCTCGGGCGCGGCGGCACCGGATCGCCGGTGGGGATGAACGGCTGCGGGCGCAGCGTGCCGCGCGGCGCGATGTCGTTCGCCGGCGGAGGCAGCGAGGGGGTGGGCCGCAGCGCGTCGCTGATGCTGGTCCGCGCCCGCTCGCTCACGCGTGGGCGCGGCGCCAGGTCGTCGTCCGGCATGCAGCGCTCGCCGTCGAGCACGTACTGCGCTCCGCATGCGACGCAGCCCGCGTGGCTGCCATCCGGGAGCTTGGTGCCGCAGCGACACATCCAGCCCGTGCGCCTGGCCGGAGTACCGACGACCAGCGCGTACGCGGGCACACCGCGCGTGACGGTGGCGCCCGCGCCGATGAACGCGTACTCGCCGATGTCGTGCCCACACACGATGGTGGCGTTGGCGCCGATCGTCACGCCGCGGCCCACGAACGTGCGCCGGTACTCGCTCTTGCGCTCGATGAACGCGCGCGGGTTGAGCACGTTGGTGAACACGCAGCTCGGCCCGAGGAAGACCTCGTCGTCGACCTCGACGCCTTCGTAGAGCGAGACGTTGTTCTGCACCTTCACGCGCGCGCCGAGCCGCACGCCGCGGCCGACGAACACGTTCTGCCCCAGGCTCGTGCCGGGCCCCACGACGGCGCCCTCCGAGACGTGGCTGAAGTGCCACACGCGCACGCCAGGCGCGAGCTCGACCCCCGGGTCGATCACGGCGGTTTCATGCACGAAGCTCGCGTTCATCCCACCGAGAGCGTATCAGGCCGGACTTAGCGGACCAAACGCTTGCACTCGGCCACGTGCTTGCCGCTGGGCAGCGCCGCGCAGCGCATGTAGGCCTCGCGCGCAGCTTTGTTGCGGCCGACCGCCCCCTCGGCAGCGCCGAGCACGATCCAGGCTTCGTCGTTCTTGGCGTCGAGCGCGATCGCTTGCTCCGCACGCTGCTTGGCCTGCGCGTTCTTGCCCTGGTTCAGGTAGAGCAACGCGAGCCCGCTGTGCGGCTCGGACGAGCCTGGCGCGACCTCGGCCGCCTGCAGGAAGAGCTGCTCCGCGCGCGGCTTGAAGCCGAGCTTGCGGGCTTCTGCGATCAGCGCGGCGGCATCGGCGGGCGGCGCCTCGGCAGGCGCGGCTGCTTCAGGGAGAGGGGCAGGGGCAGGGGCAGGGGCAAGGGCAGCAGGTCCTTCGGGCTTGGGTTCCTCGGGCTCGGGTTCCTCGACCTTCGCCTCTTCGGGTGGCGCGGCCGAGGACTCGACCTTCACCATGTCCGGCGTGGGCAGCGCGATCGGCGCCGGGGCGCCGAGCTCCTCCGGCGTCGGCATGAACACCTTGTTGTAGAGCAGGAAAGCCCCGATCAGCAGCAGGCCCGCGCCCGCGATGCCCGCCGTCCAGTACATCGCGCCGCGGTGTGCGGGCGGGTGGATCGGCTCGTGGTCGAAGTCTGCCCAGGGCTCGCCGTTGGGCGCGATCGCCTTCGGGGGAGC
>DASUME010000398.1:0-3226 GCA_036277895.1 Polyangiales bacterium | reverse complement strand
GTCAGCTCGGTTCCTCCTTCCACGGCGCGTTGTGCGAGCTGTTCGCCGAGCGCATGGAGCCCGACAGCGCGTTCGCGACCCGGATCGAGGAATGGTCCGAGGCCCGCGCGCACCCCGATGCGCTCGCGCTGCGCGCGATCGGCGGGCTCCACGCGCTGGTGCGACGCGGCGACGCGCTGGCTGCGTACTACCCACCTCACGCGCTCGATCACGACGCACTCTGGCAGGCCGTGCTGCAGACGATCGCGCGCGAGGACACGTTCCTCACGCGCTTCCTCGACAGCCCGCCGCAGACCAACGAGGTCGGGCGCTCCGGCATCTTGCTCGGCGCGGCGCTGCGCCTGCAGGAGCGAGGGCCGCTGGCCTGGCTCGAGCTCGGCGCCAGCGCGGGCCTCAACCTGAGCTTCCTCGAGTACCGCTACCAGGTCGGGTTCGGCGACCCGAGTGCGCAGGTCGAGATCCCGACGGTCTGGGAAGGCAACGCCCCCGCGATCGCGCCGCTCTCGGTCAGCGAACGCGCGGGCTGCGACGTGAACCCGCTCGACCCGCGCGCCGATCGCGAGCGCCTGCTCGCGTACGTCTGGCCGGATCAGTACGCGCGCATCACGCGCACGGAGGCCGCGCTCGCGGTGGCGGCCGAAGCGCCCTGGCAGGTCGAGCGCGCCCCCGCGTCGCAGTGGCTCGCGCGCAAGCTCGCCGAGCCGCGCGACGCGCTGCCCGTCGTCGTGCACACCATCGTCTGGCAGTACCTGCCCAAGGAAGAGCGCGCCGCGATCACCGCCACGCTCGAGCGCCACACGTGCGTGCGCATCTCGGTCGAAGGCGACGGCGACCCCGAAGGCGCCGCCGTGACGATCACACGCTACCCGAGCGGCGAGCGCACCCTGATCGGCCGCGCCGACTACCACGGCCGCTGGGTGCGCTGGAGTTAAAGCCCTTCCGGCACCGGGTATGGGCGGCCGTGGCGCTTGCAGAAGTCGATCAGCAAGTGCGACCCCACGCTGCGGCGGCTCTGGAACAGGTTGGGCAGCGCATCGACGTGATAGAAGCCGGCGTCTTCGATCTCGCCGGGCTCGGGCACCACGTCGCCGCTCTCCCAGTCGGCGAAGAAGCCGAGCATCAGCGAGTGCGGGAACGGCCAGGGTTGGCTCGCGAAGTAGCGGATGTTCTTCACGCGCACGCCGGCTTCCTCGAACACCTCGCGCGCCACGCACTCCTCGGCGCTCTCGCCGGGATCGACGAAGCCGGCCAGCGTGCTGTAGATGCCGGGCGGAAAGTGCGGCGAGCGCGCGAGCAGCACCTCCTCACCGCGCTCGACGCACACGATCATCGCCGGCGCCACGCGCGGGTACGCCTCCAGCTTGCAGCTTGGGCAGACGCGCGAACGCGAGGTCGCGTGCGCCTCCGTGGGCGTGGCGCAGGCGCCGCAGAACTGGTGCGTGCGATCCCAGTCCATCACCTGCACCGCACGCCCGGCCATCGCCATCAGGTCTTCGCCCAGCGTGCGCCGAAAGTAGAGCGCGCGCAGATCGCAGAACGCCATGCCGGGCGGCGGCTCGGCCTCCGGCGCGAGCTCCGCCGCATAACACGGCACCCCGCTCCACTCGCCCAGGTACTGCGTGCGCACCGGCGTCAGCGGCAGCGCCTCCAGCCACAGCTCCTCAGGCAACGTGAAGTCCGCACGCACCAGCAGCTCACGCTTGCGAAACGCAAACCACAGACCGCGTCGCGGGGCGGTGGTGAAGCGCGACGAGGGAACGAACACCATGGGCCGACTCTGCCACGACTCGCGGTACCGTGAACGGGTGGACATCTCGATCATCGGCGCGAGCGGCAACGTGGGCAGGCAGATCGCGATCGGCATCGCGCGCGCGGGCCTCGTGCCGACTAACGGGCGGCTGCAGCTGGTGGGCCGCAAGGGTAGCGGCAGCGAGCACAGCCTGTACGGCATCGCGACCGACCTCGCCGACGCGTTTGCGGAAGATCTGCCCGAGCTCGACCTCGCCTTCGCGCCCAGGGACATGGTTGGAGACATCATCATCCTGGTCGCGGGCGACTCGGTGGGCCGCGGCGACTCGCGCTCGCGCGCAGACCTGGCGAAGACCAACCGCGCGGTGGTCGAATCCAACGCGAAGGCGATCGCACGCTTCGGCAGCGGCGAGGAGCTGCTGCTCGTGATCACCAACCCGGTCGAGGCCTGCGTGCACGGGTGCACGCGCTACGTCGACCACTACCTCGCACGGCGGCTCCTCCGCATGCGCGACGTGCTGGCTGTGACGATGCACATGGGGGCCGAGGATCCCTGAATGGTTTCGTTTCGCCGTGCGGAGGTTAACTAGTGGGGCGTACGTGCGGGGGATGCGAGGGCGATGATTACCATCTTGCTGGTGGACGACGACGAGGACATCCGCGAGATGACCGCTGAAATCCTTCGCGAATCCGGCTACGACGTGGTCGAAGCGGAGGATGGACAGCAGGCCCTGGATGCGCTCAACCAGATGGCCTCACCTCCGTCCTTGGTGCTGCTCGATCTGATGATGCCGGTCATGACGGGCCAACAGATGCTGCACGAGATGCGCGGCATCCCGCGCCTGGCCAACGTGCCGGTGGTCGCCCTCACCGCCGGCGGCTTCCAGCCGGCCGACGTGCCGGAGGCCGAGGACGTGGTGCGCAAGCCGACCAGCGTCGCCGTGCTGCTGAAGGTCGTGGAGCAGTTTTGCAATCGCGCTCAAGCCTGAGCTACCAGGCAGCCTGATCGCCGCTTTTGCTCGCCGCGCGAAACGGGTACGGTGTGTGGTCGATGCGTGCCCTCCCCCTGGTCCTGCTCGCCGGCTGCACGGAGCTGGTCGTGATCGGCGACGAGTGCCGCGAGCAGAGCGCGTGCATCGTCGAGCTCGACGGGCGTGTAGTCGAAGTGCCGCTCGACGCGAGCCTCGATGCCCGCACGCCCGACCTCGACGCGGGGCTGACGCCCGAGCTCGACGGCGAGGCAGACGGCGGCTTCGCAGACCACTACGTGCCTGCGCCCGATGACGCCTCGGTGTGGATGACACCCGCGCTGATCAACCCGTCGTTCGAGGTCACCGATGGCCAGCCCGGCGACGTGACCGCGGTCAGCTTGCCCACCGCCACGGTGATCGCGCCGTGGTTCTCGTGTCAGCCGGTCGGCGGTGGCCCCGGCGCGCTCACCGGTGTGCGCGCGGAGACGCGGGTCGCCGTCAATGAC
>DASUME010000397.1:0-3097 GCA_036277895.1 Polyangiales bacterium | reverse complement strand
CGACATGGGCCCGCTCGCGAGCTTCCAGCATGAGAAGCCGTGCGCCAAGTACTTCGAATCCAAGACCACGGGAACCATCCCGTCCGGAAAGTGCACGGCCAACACGGAGTGCAGCACCGGTGAGATCTGCAGCTACGGCTTCTGCGAGGCGGGGAAGTGAACATGAACAAGCGCATCATCATGATCGCGGCCCTCGCACTTGCGGCAGTGGCGTGCGGTGACGACGACGGCGGTGGCGACGACGGCGTCGTCCTCCGTCCCGACAGCAGCATCACGAACCCCGCGTTCGACGGTGGCCTCGGCCTGGACGCGACCGTCGCGCAGGACGCCAACGTGTCGGGCGACGGCTCGACGCCGAAGGGAGCGCCAGGCTGCTTCAGCGCGACGCCGACCAGCAGCACGCAGTTCCTGAACGCTTGTGCGGAAGGCTATCGCCTGTTCGACAACAAGACGCGCCTCCAAGGCTTCGTCGAGGGCCAGCTTCCGCCTCTTCAGTAGCTGGAGCTCTGGCTTCCATCACGTCACCTCGCCCGCCGCATACGCCCTGCGCGTGCAGACGGGCGCGTTACGTCCGCTCGCCCCTTACTTTCTCGACCGCTGGACCCATGAAACGCATTCCGCCGCTTTCTCGCTCGCTGCTCTCGTCGCTCGCCTTGTTGGGCGCGTTGGCGCACGTCCCTGATGCGCACGCCCAAGATATCGAGATCGAGGTCGAGGCGACGCCGCCTCGCAAGTCTGCGCCGGCGCCTGTCCCACCACCGCCTCCGGGGCCACCCGTCAACGAGGTCGCGGCCGCACCGGTCCCGCCTCCTTCCGAGGTGACAAAGGCCGAGGTCGATGCACTGCGCGCTCAGCTCGCGGCGCTCGAAGAGCGACTCCGCGCGGCCGACACGGCAGGGGCGCAGCGCTTGGAGAGCGAGCAAGCAGAGCGCGCCGAAGCCAGGCGCGTTGCCGAGGAGCGAGAGAAGCGCAGCCTGTTGGACCGGCTCGCGAAGCTGGGTGTCACGTTTTCTGGCTACATTCAGGCGCAGTACGGCCAGAACCAGTACTCGCAGGACCAGCTGCAGCAGGGCGCCAATCCGCTCAACCAGGACCGCTTCGCGATCCGCCGTGGTCGCTTGCGCGTGAAGGGCCGTTGGCAGTACTTCCGCACCGACTTCGAGCTCGATGCGAGCACCACGCGCGGCCCGACGGCCAGCGTGCGCCGGGCGTCGGTCTCGGGCGTGTTACCGAGCAAGATCGATGGCGCGCCGCCCTTGCTGCTCCTGACCTTCGGTCTGACCGAGATTCCGTTCGGTCGCGAAGTGCAGCAGGGTCAGGATCAGATCCTGTTCCTGGAGCGCACTGCCGGCTCGCTAGCGATGTTTGCGGGACCTGTCGATACCGGTGCGCGTCTCGACGCCGCGTACGGGCCGCTGCGTGCGACGTTCGCAATCATGAACGGCACGCCGCTCGACGACCGCGCGGGCGGTCCGAGCGCGATCGATCCGCTCAAGGCACCTGACTACATCGGCCGCATCTCCGCCGAAGCGCAAGCGACCGACACCTTCCGCATCGACGGCGGAGCTTCCTTCCTCACGGGTCGAGGCTTCCACGCGGGTTCGGATGCGACCAAGTCAGTCCTGCAGTGGGACGACAGCAACGCCGACGGCGTGATCAACGCGGGCGAGCTCGTCGCCGTGGCGGGTCGCGGCGCGATTCCCTCGCAGAGCTTCAAGCACTGGGCCGTCGGCCTCGACCTCTCGTTCGAGCTCAAGACGCCCGCGGGGCGGTCTCGTCTCTACGGCGAAGTCACGCTGGCAAGCAACCTCGATCGCGCGCTGTACGTGGGAGATCCGATCGCGCTCGGCTACGACGTACGCGAGCTCAACTGGTACGTGGCCTTCCTCCAGGACATCACGCAGTGGGGCTTCGCGGGCATCCGTGTCGATCGCTACGACCCCAACAGCGACTTCACCGACAATCGCCGCGGCAAGTCCGTCCTCACGGACGCCAGTATCCTCACCGTATCGCCGGTCGCCGGCGCACGCTGGCCGGGCTACGGACGTCTCACGTTCGAGTACGACGTGATCCGCGACAAGTACGGGCGCGACACGCGTGGTGTTCCAGTCGATCTGAAGAACAACCAGTGGACTCTTCGCTTCCAGGGAGAGTTCTGATGCGCACGTGGTGGGCACTCGCGCTGGCTCTCGTCGCGTGCGACAGCACCGACGATCCGATCGCGCTCGATCAGCCGATCGTGGTGCAGCAGGGCGACTTCAAGCAGGGTGCGTTGCCCTCATCGGAGGCGAACACGGCGCTACGCATCACGTCGTTCGCGCTCGGCTTCGGCACGTTGCGGCCCGGCACGCGCAACGCGCAGGTCACGGGCCGCGCGAGCGAGACCGCGTACTCGGTCGGCGTGCGCTTCGCAGATCAAGGTACGGGCTACTGGGTGCGGCCGGTGGGCGGCGTCGATCCGCTGATCCCCGGTGAGCTGCAGTGGCAGCTGTCGCTCGATGCGTCGGTGGAGATCGAAGCGGGGCTTCACCAGCTCGAGGTCGTCGCGTTCGACAAGGATGGCAAGCCCGGCGTGAAGCAAGCGCTCGCGGTCTGCGTGGCCGCGGACATCCCCGACAACGGCAACGCGTGCAGTCCGAAGACGCTACCGCCGTATCTGATCGCGCATCTGAGCTGGGATACCGACGCTGATCTCGACCTGAGCCTCGTCGCCCCCGATGGTACGCGCTTCGATCGAAGCAAGCGTTCGCTGCTCGTGAACGGGAAGGTGCTCGCGCGCTTGGACAACGACGGCGTCGTCGCATGCCTCGCGGACGGTCGGCGCTCCGAGAACTTCATCTGGAACGACGTTCCTCCGACGCTCGGTCGCTGGAACATCTTCGCTAATCTCTTCGATGCTTGTGGCAAGCCCGCAGCCAGCTTCACCTTGACCATCTACACGCGGACCGACAACGGCGACGGCACGTTCGCGTTGACGCCGATCCGCAGCGTGGGCGGAGATCTTCTGCGTCAGCAGGCCAACGGTGGCGCTGGAAACCCGCTCTTTGTTACCAGCGTCGATTTCGCTGCTCCCTGAAGAGGTGTCGTCATGATCGTT
>DASUME010000396.1:0-3409 GCA_036277895.1 Polyangiales bacterium | reverse complement strand
GCTTGGGGGACGCCGTGAGCAGCTTCTGCGCCTTGAGCGCACGCGACAGCTCCACCGTGCCCGCGCGCAGCGCCGCACCGAGGTTGTTCGCGAGCGACATCTGCTCCGCCGTCGCGAGCTCGTTGCGGCGCGCGATCAGCGCGTCGAGATCCTGATCCGACAGCGACCAGCGGTAGTAGCCCTGCGCGCCCGCGTTCGGCATCACCCACGTGGGGCAGGTACCCTCCAGCGCGATCGTGGCCGTCTGCTCGCTCAGCAGCTGGCAAGCTTCCTTCGCGGGTGCGCCCTGCTGGCCGTAGCGCACGCAGACCGGGATCTGCCAGCTCACCTGCGGCACGCTGGTGCCGAGCGGCGCGTAGCGCGACTGCGTGAGCCCGAGCGTCTTGGCCTGGCAGTCGAGCGCCACCTGCAGCGCGGGCACGCCGGGCTGATCGAGGAACGAGAAAAACGCGCCCTCCAGCTGCTGCTGCCCGCTCACCCCGGCCAGCGTCTGCACCAGATCGCGCGCGGTCGCGTTGCCGAAGCGGAACTTATTCATGTACGTGCGCAGCCCGGCCTGGAACGCGTCCTTGCCGAGGTAGCGCTCGAACATCGACAACACCGCGCCGCCCTTGCTGTACGTGATCGCGTCGAACGCATTCTCGATGTCGTGATCACTCTCGATCGGCTGGCGGATCTGGCGTGCGGAGGCGCGGCTATCGACCTCCATCGCGCCGTGCGTCGCGCTCAGCGCGCCGAGCTCCGCCTCGTACTCCGGGTGCACGGCCGCGATCGCGTGCGTGCCCATCCAGGTGGCGAACGCCTCGTTCAGCCAGATGTCGTCCCACCACGGCATGGTGACCAGATCGCCGAACCACATGTGCGAGAGCTCGTGTGCATTCACGTAGCCGAGGCTGCGCTTCTGCTGCTCGGGCGCGTCCTCGCGGATCAGCAGCAGCGTGTCGCGGAACGTGATCGCGCCGGCGTTCTCCATCGCACCCGCACCGAAGTCCGGCACCGCGATCAGGTCGAGCTTGTCCCACGGATACGCAACGCCGAAGTAGGCCTCGAGCCAGCGCACGAGCGCGGGCGTCTCGTCGAGCGCGTAGCCGAGATCGTTGCCGCGGCCGCGTACCGCCACGCCGCGCAGCGGCAGCGCGCGCTTGCGCACGGTGTCGGCCGGGATCAGCGCCGTGGCCACCACGTCGAGTGGTCCGACCGCGAACGCGATCAGGTACGTGGGCAGCTTCTCGGTGCGTGCGAAGGCGATCTCGTGCAGCCCGCGCTCGAAGTCTTTGACCTCGACCAGGTTGGTGTTCGCGATCGCGACGTGGTCCTTGCGCACGCGCAGCTTGATCTCGAACGGCGTCTTGAAGCGCGGCTCGTCGAAGCACGGGAACGCCTCGCGCGCGCTGATCGGCTCGAACTGCGTGAAGGCGTAGTTGGTACCCCCCGAGGCCGCCCGGTAGAGCCCGGTCAGGTGCGTGCCGAGGTCGCCCTCGAACGGCAGCACCAGCGTGACCTTGCCCGGGCCGACCGGCTGCGCGAGCCGGACCGCGACCAGCCCGCTCTCCCCTACCAGCTCGACCTTGCCGGCGAGCGGATCGCCGCCCGGGCGCAGCACCGAGACCGTGCCCACGCGCGGGCCGCGGCTGTGCAGCCAGATCGACTCGCGCGGCCGATCGAGCGTGAGCTCGATCGCGACCACGCCGCCGTAGGTGGGCTTGTCCGGATCGATCTCCAGCGTGAGCTGGTACGCCTCCGGGTGCGTGTCCACGGGCAGACGATCGCGCGGGCCGAGCTCGGGATCGCGGGGGGCGGCCGGGGGCGGCGCGACGACGGGCGGCGTGGGCTTGCAGGCGGCTAGGAACGCGAGTGCGCACAAAACTGCGAGGCCGGGAACGCGCATGGCGGAGCTTTACCACGGCGCGGCCGGAGGCGAGACCTCAGTGCCGCCCGGTCGCGAACAGCAGCGCGTAGTAGCTCAGGCTCGACACCGCCGCGGCCGCGGGGATGGTTAGCACCCAGGCCCAGACGATTCGCCCGGCGACCCCCCAGCGCACCGCGCTCAAGCTGCGCTCGGACCAGCCCACACCCACGATCGAGCCGGTGATCGTGTGCGTGGTGGAGACCGGCACGCCGAGGAACACCGCCAGCCCGAGCGTGATCGCGCCGCTGGTCTCGGCGCAGAAGCCGCCCACGGGCTTCAGCTTGGTGATCTTCATGCCCATGGTCTTCACGATGCGCCAGCCGCCGGACAGCGTGCCGAGGCCCATCGCGGCGTGACACAAGAGCACCACCCACAGCTGCGGCTCGGGATGGTCGCTTGCCTCCTGCATGCCCGCGGTGACCAGCGCCAGCGTGATGATGCCCATCGTCTTCTGCGCGTCGTTGCCGCCGTGGCCGAGCGAGTACAGCGCCGCGGACAGGAATTGCCCGCGCCGGAAGATGCGGTCCACCTTGCCGGGCCGGAAGTTCCGGAAGATCTCGCGCACCAGCGCGAACAAAAAGTAGCCGAAGAACATGCCCAGCATCGGCGCCAGCACGATGAACAGGACCGTCTTGCCGAACACCTTGCCGTCGAGGATGGTCAGGTGCGGCGTGTTGGACAGCGCGGCGCCCGCGAAGCCGCCCATCAGCGCGTGCGAGCTCGACGACGGCAGGCCCCACCACCAGGTCAGCAGGTTCCAGACGATGGCGCCGATCAGCGTGGCCAGGATCACGTTGTACGTGACCGCCTCGAGCGCCACGCCCTTGGCGATCGCGGACGAGACGTGGGTCGGGAAGATCAGGAACGCGACGAAGTTGAAGAACGCCGCCCACAGCACCGCGGTGCGCGGCGAGAGCACGCGCGTCGAGACCACCGTGGCGATCGAGTTCGCCGCATCGTGAAAGCCGTTGATGTAGTCGAACACGAGCGCGAGCCCGATGATCGCCCAGACCGTGCTCGACAACATTCAGCCGTGCTCCAGCACGATTCCTTCGATGATGTTCGCCACGTCCTCACAACGATCGGTGGCGGTCTCGATCGACTCGAGGATGTCGCGCCACTTCATGACGTCGAGTGGGTCGTTGCGTTCGTTGAACAGGCGCGCGAGGCCGCGCCGAAAGATCTGGTCCGCATCGTGCTCGTGGCGATTGATGTGCATGCACAAGGACAGCAGCGGCTTGGCGTCCTTCATGTTCGGCAGCATCGTCATCGCGCGCGTCAGCTCGCCGCACGAGAGCTCCAGGATCTTGGCGATGTCGATCGCCTCGGGGCGCGCGGTGGTGATCTCGTAGAGCGCGATCCGGTCGGCGGCCGAGTCGATGAAGTCGAGCACGTCGTCGATGCGCGTGATCAGGCCGTGGATCTCCTCGCGGTCGAGCGGCGTGATCCAGGTCTGGTGCAGCGCCAGCACGGTGTCGTGCGTGATCTTGTCGCCCTCGT
>DASUME010000395.1:0-2170 GCA_036277895.1 Polyangiales bacterium | reverse complement strand
CGAGCGCGTGCGCGATCAAGCCGCGGATGCCGGCCTCGTCGCCGGCGGCACAGGCTTCGTACAAACCGCTGTCGTTCAGCTTGCGTAGGCGCTGGGTGGCGTCGGCGCGGCCGGCCAGCGCGCGGCGCACGGCGGCGACCTCACCGGCGAAACGATCCGGAGCGCCGAGCGCCCAGGCGGCGAGCTCGCGCGCCAACCGACGCGACGCGCTCGGCGCCTCGCCGAAGGTGGAGACGGTGGCCTCCACGTGCTGGCCGCGCACGAACGCGGGCACCGTGAAGTCCGAGCTGTGCGGTGCATCGACGCGCGAGACCAGGGCACCGTGGGCACGTGCCCAGCTCGCGACCTGCGCGTTGGTGGCGTCGTCGTCGGTGGCCACGATCACCAGGAAGCGGCCGGCGCAGTCGGCCTCCACGGGCGCGCGCAGCTCCAGCGAGAGCTGGCCCTCGGCCGCGGCCTTTCGAATCGGCGCAGACGCCTCCAGCGCCACCACGCGCAGCTCGGCACCCGTCTGCACCAAGCGCTCGATCTTGCGCGTGGCCACGCGCCCGGCACCGACCACCAGCGCGCGGCGGCCGCTCAAGTCCAGGTGGATGGGGTAGCTGACGGGGGAGGTGGTCATGCGAACAGCGCAGCGAGGCGCGCCATAACGTCCGGGGCGCGCGCGAAGTCGGGGTCGAGCGTGAGCAGATAGCCCTCGGCCACCTGGTACGCATTGTCGCCGAGCAGGACCGCCTCGTGGCTGTGTTCCGCACCCAGCTCCTCGAGCTGTAGGCTGGACTGCACTCGTCCGATCAGCCGCTGCTCGTCCTGGCCGCCCGCGACTTCGGCGAGGAACCTTACACCGGGCTGGGCGAGGAAGCGGCGGCCCTCGAACGTGAGCACGTCGCTCGCGAGGTCGGCTCGTCCCTGGCTGAGCCAGCTCTCGACAGCTTCCTGGGGGACGAACACGCGCGCGTGCGACATGCGCGACTCCGTGGGTGAGCGGCCGCCTGGGCGCCGCGGAAAAGGCCTCGCTGTTTCGCGAGCCTATCACGCGCGCTCGGGGGTCGGTAGGCGTGACGGCCGGTGCGCAGCGCGGTAACGGCGGGGTGGCGCGCGGCGTCTACCTTCGACGGGCACGAGAAGGCGCTTGCGGCGGCCCGGGAATTGTCGCCCGATTGACACGGGCTCCGCGCGTCTCTAGGTTCCCCCGGTTAGGAGAGAGCAGCATGGCTGGCAAGAACGTTCAGGAGTTCAACGAGCTCAACTTCGACCACGAGGTCCTCAAGTCGGAGGTCCCGGTGCTGGTCGACTTCGCAGCCACCTGGTGCGGACCCTGCAAGGCCATCGCGCCGTTGGTAGGCCAGGTCGCGGATGAGTACCTCGGCAAGGCCAAGGTCGGCACGATCGACATCGACGAGGCCCCCGGCATCGCGCAGCGCTACGGCATCAAGGGCGTACCTACGCTGTTCGTGTTCAAGAACGGCGAGGTGGTCGGCAAGCTCGTCGGCGCCGCGCCGAAGCAGAACATCGCGTCGCTGGTTCAGCGCGCGCTCTGAGGCCGCTCGAGCGCGTCGTGTAGCGTCTCGATGGCCTCGCTCAGCTTCGTGAGCGAATCGGCCTCTTCCAGGTACTGCAGCGCGCTCGTGAGCTCGTTCGCTGCGAAAGCGCGAAACGGAAACCTGGAGATCCAGCTCAGCGCCACCAACACCGAGCGCACCAGCGCCGAGTCCGTGACCACCGCGCAAGGTGGGATCGGCGGCGGCGCTTTGTTCCAGTAGGCGGCGAGCCGCGCGCGCTGCTTCGCGTCCGGGGTCCCGCCTCGCGCGTGCAGCAGGATCTTCGAGAAGTCGGGCTGGGTGACGCGTATCAACCAGGCGTCTACGTCGGTCTCGGGCGGCTCGTGCTCACCCTGCGTGCAGAGCACGAGCACGCTGCCCACGCGCGTGAAGGCCCACTGCGCATGCACCTGCACGTCGCTGACCGCCGCTACCCTTCGCGTCGTGTGCCCGCTGCGTGCCACGTGGCGATGGTACGCGCCGCGCACGCGCTCGCAGAGCGCAAGCGGCTCAGCGGCCGGTGCTGCCGAAGCCGCCAGCGCCGCGGGTGGTGTCGCCGAGCTCGCTCGACTCGACCACGTCCACCTGCGTGTACGGGGCCACCACCAGCTGTGCGATGCGCTCGCCCG
>DASUME010000394.1:0-6533 GCA_036277895.1 Polyangiales bacterium | reverse complement strand
ACATCGACTGGGAAGAGGCGATGGGCGCCGCGTCCGATCAGTGCGACGCGGTGCCGGTGGCGGCCGAGCACCCGTTGTTCATCCTCTACACGTCGGGCACCACGGGCAAGCCCAAGGGCGTGCTGCACAGCACCGCCGGCTACTTGCTCGGCGTCTCGCTCACCTCACGCTACGTCTTCGACCTGCACGAGGACGACCTGTACTGGTGCACCGCCGACGTCGGTTGGATCACCGGCCACAGCTACGTCGTGTACGGGCCGCTCGCGATCGGCGCCACGGTGTTGATGTACGAGGGCGCGCCCAACTTCCCGGAGCTCGATCGCTTCTGGGACATCATCGAGCGCCACAAGGTCACCGTCTTCTACACCGCACCCACCGCGATCCGCAGCTTCATCCGCTGGGGCGACGAGCACGTGAGCAAGCACGACCTGTCGTCCTTGCGCCTGCTCGGCTCGGTGGGCGAGCCGATCAACCCGGAGGCGTGGATCTGGTATCGCCGCGTGATCGGCGCCGAGCGCTGTCCGATCGTGGACACCTGGTGGCAGACCGAGACCGGCGGGATCATGGTCTCGCCGCTGCCCGGTGCGATCGCGACCAAGCCCGGCTCGTGCACGCTGCCGTTCTTCGGCATCAGCGTGAAGGTGCTGCGCGAAGACGGCAACGAGGCCGGCCCCAACGAAGGCGGCCTGCTGGTGATCGACAAGCCTTGGCCAAGCATGCTGCGCACCGTCTGGGGCGATCACGAGCGCTTCAAGAGCACCTACTTCCAGCGCTTCCCGGGCAAATACTTCACCGGCGACGGCGCGCGCAAAGACGCTGACGGATACCTGTGGGTGATGGGCCGCGTCGACGACGTGGTGAACGTCGCGGGCCATCGCCTCGGCACCGCCGAGATCGAGAGCGTGCTGGTCGCGCATCCGTCGGTCGCGGAGGCCGCGGTGGTCGGTAAGCCCGACGAGCTGAAGGGCCAAGCGCTGGTCGCGTTCGTGACCGTGAAGGGCTCGATCCAGTCGACGGCCGCGCTCAAGAAGGAGCTCGCCGATCACATCGGCAAGGAGATCGGGCGCTTCGCGGTGCCGGACAGCGTGCGCTTCGCCGAAGCGCTGCCGAAGACGCGCAGCGGCAAGATCATGCGCCGGCTGCTGAAGGAGATCGCGAGCGGCCAGGCGCCCCAAGGCGACGTGACCACGCTCGAAGACTTCAACGTGCTCGCCAAGCTGAGCGACGACGAATAGTCACTTCTTCAGGCGGTCGCGCAGCTGGCGCATGCGGCGCCGCACGCGGCCCATCGCATCCGACGAGATCAGCGCCAGCACCTCGGGTCGCGCGGCCTCGTAGCTCCTCGCCAGCTCATCCACGGACGCACGCGGCTGGTAGCGAAAGCGGCCCGCGTGCTGCGTGATGAACCCGTGGTGCGCGAGGTGCGCCAGCGCTGCTTCGACCAGGATCTCCCCGATCTGCTGCTGCGACGCGAGCTCCTCGACACTCCAGGTGCGCGTGGGCTCGCCGTGCATCACCAGCAAGATCTCCAGCTGCTCGAGCGCCTGCAGGCGCTCGCGGATCAGCTCGCGCACGGACGCCGGTACGACCTCTCTCATCGCCCCCGCCCTCAGCACTTCATGTGCCAAACGCGTGGCGCGCCGAGACGGGCGCGATCGAGGCTACCCGGCAAAGCCAGCGCGCTGCGGCCCGGATTTTTTCCGAGCCCAGTGGGACTCAGTCCCAACCGCAGGAGAGCTAGGTGTGGGGCAACTCGATCACGGCGCGTGTGCCGCGCGAGCTGGAGCGTTGCTCCAGGTGGATGCGGCCGCCGTGGTGCGACACGATCTCGCGCGCGATCGCGAGCCCGAGCCCGGTGCCGCGGTTCTTGGTGGTGAAGAACGGCTCGCGCACACGCTCGGCGTTCTCCTTGGCGATACCCTCCCCATCGTCCTCGACCGCAAACGACAGCCGCCCGTCCGAAGCGCGCACCACGAGGCGTACCTCGTACGCGGCGTCGCTCGCGTCGCACGCGTTGAGCAGCAGGTTGGCCAGCGCTTGCTCCAGCATCGGTGGGTTGCACGCCACCTCGGGCAGCTCGCCGGTCGCATCGAGCGACAGCGACACGCGCGCCTCGCCGAAGCGATGGCTCACCAGGCCCATCGCCTTGCGCGCGAGCTGCGTCGGCTGGGCGTGCACGAACGGCGGTAGCTCGCCGCGCACCAGCCCGAGCACCCCCTGGATGATCGCCTGGATACGCTCCACCTGCTCGCTGACCACGGTCAACGCCGCAGCCGCGCGCGGCACGTCGGCGACCGCGGGTAGCACTTGCTCCACGCGCGCCATGATCGTGCCCAGCGGCGTCGCCACCTCGTGAGCAATACCGCTCGAGAGCGCAGCCAGCGTGGCCAGCTTGTCCGCGCGCGCGAGCAACTTCTCGCGCTCGTTCTGCAGCGCGGACAGCTCCAGCTGCTGTGCCACCTCGCGCTTGCGCCAGTGCTGCCGCAGCGCCGCGCCACCGAAGCCCACCACGATCGCGAAGGTGGCGAACAGCCCGAGCAGGAAGCGCAGCTGCGCGTGCTGCTCGCGCACGCGCAGGCGCTGGCCGGACGCGACCACCACCACCGACCACGGCCCGGCCTTGCCCTTGACGCGGCTGATCCCGACCGCGGCCACACGCTTGGGCAGCCCGAGCTCCTCCGCCTCCTCGCGGGTCAAGAACAGGTTCGACGCGCCACGGTCGATCGAGCTGCGGATCACGGGCGAGCGCACGAGCGTGGACCCGCCGTGCAGCAGCGTGTCCTCGCCGGGCGCCGCGATCCAGATCTCGCGCAGCCCACCCGGCAACTCCAGCTGCAGCGCGCCGCCGAGGAAGCGCCCCATGTTCGCGCCCAGCGTGGCGACGTCGAGCGCGTGCCCGCTCTCCTCTTCGTAGTCCGAGAGCCGCGCCTCCAGGTCGGCGGCGACCGCGGTGGCGCAGGCGAGCTGGCTCTCCGCGAGCCACTGCATCCAGGTGTCGAACTCGCGATCTTCGTCGAGCAGCATCGCGGCCGCGATCAGCGAGACGGCCGCGACCATGGCCGCGGGCAGCCAGCGCTCGGGCGTCATTCTTCGCTCGCCGACAGCCACTTCGCGAGCGTCTTGGCGTCGATTCCGAGCCGCTCGCAGGTGATCATCTTGCGCCCACCGAGCCGCTCCAGCGCCCACGCCGCGTAGCGTCGCTGCAGCTCACGCACGGGGATCACCGTCTCGCCGAAGTCGCGAATGCTCTGGTTCGGCTCGGCGATCACCGAGCTCGGCAGGTCGCTCGGCTCGATCTCACGCCCGCGGCAGAGCAGGAACGCGCGCCCGATCGCGTGCTCCAGCTCGCGCACGTTACCGGGCCAGTGGTACTCGAGCAGCACGCGCGACGCGGCTGCCGAGAAGCGCTCCACGCTGCCCTTGGGGTGGCGCAGCTTGGCTTCGCGCAGGAAGTGCTCGGCGAGCAATGGGATGTCGTCGCGGCGCTGGCGCAGCGGCGGCACCTCGATCGTGACACCCTCCAGCCGGTACAGCAGATCGCCGCGAAACGTGCCGGCCGCGACCAGCTTGCGCAGATCGCGGTGGGTCGCGGTCACGATGCGCACGTCGACGTCGCGCTCGCGGCTCGCCCCGAGCGGGCGGATCTTGCGGTTCTCGATCGCGTGCAGGAGCTTGGCCTGCAGCACGGGATGCATGTCGCCGATCTCGTCCAGGAACAGCGTGCCGCCGTGCGCCTCCACGAACAGCCCGGCGCGCGCGACGTTGGCGCCCGTGAACGCACCGCGCACGTGGCCGAACAGCTCGCTCTCCAGCAAAGGCTCCGGCAACGCCGCGCAGTTGACGCTCACGAACGGCGCCTGGCCGCGCTCACTCTCGGCGTGCAGCGCGCGCGCGAGCTGGCTCTTGCCGGCGCCCGTCTCGCCCAGGATCACCACCGGCAAGGTCGAGTCCGCCACGCGCAGCACGAGCTCGAACGTCTCGCGCATGGCGATGCTCTGCCCGATCATCGCGCCGAGCGCATACCGCTCGTGCAGCGCGCGCTTCAGCTCGCGGGCCTGCTTGCGCAGCGCGCGCTCGTCGAGGGCGCGCTGCAGGAACAGGTCGAGCTCCGCCACCTTGAACGGCTTGGTCAGGTAGTGATACGCGCCGCGCCGCACGCACTCGACCGCGGAGTCGATCGCGCTGAACGCGGTCATGATGATCACCGGGCGCTCGGGCGCCACCTGCTTGGCGTGCGTGAGCAGCTCGATGCCATCCACCTGCGGCATGCGCAGATCGGTCACCAGCGCGTCGTACTCACGCTCCGCGATCAGCGGCAGCGCAGCCTCGCTGCTGCCCGACGCCGTGGCGCGCCAGCCGAGGGACACGAGGCCATCGGCGACGGTCTCGGCGAAAGCGAGGTCGTCATCGACCACCAGCACGTGCCCGTCGCGAACCATGTCGGAGAGCCTAGCGCCGGCGAGCTGGTTTGTGGCCAGAAATGGCCCGACGGCAACATGCGATCAGAACACGGTGCCGAAGCTGCCATCCTCGGCCTTTTGCGTGGCGTCGAACGTGTTCCAACCCTCCACGGGCTCGAGCTGGAACGGTGGCGCTTGCGCCCTGCCGCGCTGCACGGGCGGCAGTGGCGGCGGCTGCGACGGGTCGTAGAAGCGGAAGCTCGCGAGCTCCTCCATGCCGTACGCCAGCGCCTCGTCGTCGATGCGATCGCGCGAGCGCATGTGCTGCAGGAAGGCGGCCACCTTCCTCTTCGTCGACTCGGTGATGGTGTGCTTGGCCCACTGTTCGTCGTAGGCCTTGGGGCTCGGCAAGATGGTGGCCAGGAACGCAGCCTGCGCGGGCGTCAGCTGCAGCGGCAAGATGCCGAAGTAGTGCAGCGACGCGTTGCGGATGCCGTAGATTGCGCTGCCGTACTCGATCACGTTCAGGTACAGCTCGAGCAGCCACTTCTTGTCGACCTGCTGCTCCAGCCACCACACGATGACGGCTTCCTGAAACTTGCGCGAGAGCAGCTTGTCGCGGTGCAAGAACACGTTCTTCACCAGCTGCATCGTGATCGTGCTGGCGCCGAACTTGAACGCGTGCGCCTTCAGGTTGCGCGCGAGCGCGTTGCCGATCTCGACCTCGGCGAAGCCGTGGTGCGTGAAGAAGCGCCCATCTTCGTGCGCGACCACCGCCTGCACCATGAACGGGCTGATCTGATCGATCGGCGTCCAGTTGGGCGTGCCCGGCCCGGTGTCCATCTCGAACACCGTCTCGTCGGGCTCGATCGCGCGGTGTGTGAACGGGCGCGCGAAGCGCGAGGTGCTCATCACCTCCGGCAGGATCACGAACTTACACTTGTCGGCGAAGTCGAAGTCGAGCTTGGTGCTGTCGAGGTCCGCCGAGTCGACGTGCACGAGCAGCTTGGCGCCGATCTCGCCCTTGAGCTCGATCGCGGCCAGCTCGTCGAGCAGCCCGTCGGGCACGATGTCTCGTGCGGACTGACACTTGGTCTTGGGCATCTCGGCCTTGAGATCGACGCGGTAGCCGTCCTCGGGCCAGGCCAGCTCGCCTGTGATCAACACCCGCGCGGCACCCATCAGCAGCTCGCCGCGCAGGCCGGAGAGCTCCCGCCGCGCCGGATTCCAGGCGGCCTGCCCGCGCGCGGTGAACGTGATCGGCCCGACTGGCGCGCGTGCCAGCCGCTCCGACGCCAGCGACAGCTCGTGGATCGAGAGCTCGCCGCGCACCGCCGCAGCCTCCAGCCCCTTGCCCACGATCGCGAGGTTCGCGTCCACGCGCGTGCGCTCCAGCTCGTAGAACGGCAGCTTCGGCAGCACCGGCGCGAAGAGCGCGAACGGCACCTGGTTGAGCGACACGTTGCCCTCGACCTTGAGGTCGCGCGGCGTCACGTGCAGGTCCCAGCCCAGGTTGCCACCCGTGGTCGCCGTCACGCCGCTGCCCTTCACGCGCAGCGTGCCCTCGCCTTCCGCGCTGAGCGCGGCGTTGAGCTTGTCGAGGATCGGCTGCTTGGGCGAGGTGCTGCCGTCGACCACGCGGGTCTTGCGCAGCTCCACGCGCACATCGTCGGTCCACAGCGCCGCCCTCGAGGTGCTCGGCTCCTCGTCGTCGCTGCCCTTCTTGCGCAGGGCGCTGCGTACGGCCTTGATCCGCCGCACCAGCGAGCCGCGGTCGGCGTCCCCCTTGGCCGTGCTGAGGGTGACGCTGCCCTCGTCGACCGCGGCGCGCTGCAGCTGAGGTCGCGTGCCCGCGAGCGGCCCGGAGGCGTGCAGCCCCTCGAACTCGGCGTGCTCGGCCGCCTGGCCGCCCACACGCAGCGTGGCCAGCTCACCCTTCCAGCTCCCGTCGTCGATCGTGAAGCTGCCCAGCTCCGCCGAGACCAGCGCCCCGTCGGCGTCCCGCAGCTTGAGCAGGCCGCGCTCGATCGAGACGGCCGGCAACTCGCGCGAGGAGGCGGAAGGCGCTTCCGCGGTTGGAGTGCTGGGCCGCCGGTTCGTGCGCAGCTCGGCCAGGGTGGCGACGTCCAGGTC
>DASUME010000393.1:0-3802 GCA_036277895.1 Polyangiales bacterium | reverse complement strand
ATGCCCCGCAATCTACGTGGCAGCCCACGCAGGGTCAACGGCGGCAACAGACCGCAACGAGGCGGGTGCGCCCAGCTGCTCCCAGAGTGCGACCAGATCAGGGGAAAGTGGCGCCTCGAGCGTGAGCGGTTGGCCCGTGCTGGGATGCGCGAACGTGAGCGAGTGCGCATGCAGCGCGTGCCGGTCGTGACCGAGCCGCGCGATCAGCGCGGGCGTGACGCCGGTCTGGATCGACTCCAGGAACGGCGCTTCGCGTTCGGGGCCGTACAGTTTGTCGCCCACGATCGAGTGGCCGATCGCCGACAGGTGCACGCGGAGCTGGTGCTGGCGGCCGGTGCGCGGGAACAGCTCGACCAGCGAGTGGGCGGGGCCACGCGCGCGTACGCGGTAGTCGGTGACCGCTTGCAGGCCATCCGGACGAACGGCCATCAACACGTGATGGCCGGTGTCCGGACGCGCCATCGGCATGTCGATCGTGCCGGTGTCGTCTCGCATCTGGCCGCGCACGATCGCGAGGTACGTCTTCTTCATCTTGCGATCTTCGAACGCCCACTTCAGCGCGCGCTCGTGCTCGGGACTTCGCGAGCACAGCAGCAGCCCGCTGGTCTCGCGGTCGAGCCGGTGCGCGATGCGCGGCGCCTCGGCGTAGCCGTACTTCTCCTGCAGGATGAAAGAGACCGTGTTGCGGTGATAGCTGGCCGACGGATGCACGGGCAGGCCGGGCGGCTTGTTCAGCGCCATCATCGTCTCGTCCTCGTAGACGATCGGCAGCTCGCGCGGTGCACTGGGCTCCTCGAACGGCGGGCGCACCAGGTACTGCGTCTCGCCGGTGCGCACGAGATCGCTGGCGCGGCTCTTGGCGCCGTCCTCGCGGTAGCCGCACGCCTTCACGATCTTGGCCGCCTTGGTGCGCGACAAACGCGGGATGCGCGTCTGAATGAACAGGTCGAGCCGCATGCCCGCGTACTCCGGGGGTACCGGGAACGACAGGATGATCGAGTCCTCCGCGCAACCAGGAGGCAGCGTGAACGGGCGGGCCGGTGCCATACTGCGACGTCCGCACGTAGCACCCAGCGCCAAAGCACGCATGTCGACGCCGCCCGAACGAACGACCACCCGGCCACCCACCGAGCCGCCTCGAAAACCTTGGCTGTGGGCCGTGCTTGCCGTGGCGGTCGTGTTGGCCGGCATCCTGAGCGTGCGCCTGTTGGGCAGCAGGGTTGTGCCCACGGGAGTCGAGCTCGACGGCGGGATCGAGCCGGGCACGCCGGAAGCGGGCTTGCATGGACCGCGCGCGCTGCAGGGCCTGGTCCAGGACGATCGCGATCAGCCGCTCGCGCAGGCGCTGGTGCGCGTGAGCTCGCCCGAGTACGCGGGAGAGCTGCGCGACGTGAAGACGGACGCGAGCGGGCACTTTCGGCTCGCGGATCTGCCCGCGGCCGGGCTGCGGGTGGAGGTCTCGCGCGCGGGCCACGAAGGCCGCGTGGTCACGCTCTCGGCGCGTGACGACGCCACGCTCACGTTCGTGCTCGCGCGCCAGGGGGAGCTGCACGTCGCGCTGCGCGACACACCCGGCAACCCGGTCGACGACGCGGAGATCGTGATCACCGGGCCGGGCTTGTGGCCTGCACAGGCCGCGCGCGCGGACGCCAAGGGAGAGGCGCTGTTCGTGGGCCTGGCCGCGGGGGAGTACAACGTGCGCGCGCGGCGTGCGCGGCGCGTGGCGATCGGTGCGCTGAGCGCGATCGTGCCGGGCCAGCGCACCGAGGCGGAGCTGACGCTCGGCGAGGGTCCCACCTTGAAGGGCAGCGTGGTCGACGCGCAGTCGCAGAAGCCGCTCGCGAACGCGCGCGTGTCCGTGCAGGACCTGACGCCCGGGCTCGACGCGAGCGACGTGACCACGGATGCACAGGGCAGCTTCACGGCCTCGGGCCTGTGGCCGGGCGCCGCGCGCATCGACGTGCAGCGCGACGGCTACGCGCCGCTCGGCCGCGAGCTGGAGCTGCCGGCGCGCGCGCCGCTCGTGATCGCGCTCGAAGGGGCCGCGGCGCTCGGCGGCGTGGTGGTGGACGAAGCGGGCAAGCCGATCGCGGGCGCGCAGCTGAGTGTCTCGACGGGCGAGGGGCTGCCTATCGACCTCTCGGGACCGCGCGAGGGCGAGCTCGGCGTCACGCAGGGGCCCGTGCCGCAGGTGCCGCGCGCCAGCTCCCCCGAGTTCGCGCTCGGCACCTTTGCGGCCGAGAGCGACGCCGCGGGGGCGTTTCAGATCGTGCGGCTCGCACCGCAGCCGCTGGTGCTGCACGTGCTTCGCCCCGGCTACCTGAGCGAGCGCGTGAACATCGACGACCTCGCGCCACACGCGGAGAAGAAAGACGTGCGCGTGGTGCTGCGCGCCGCGGGCCGCATTGTGGGCAAGGTGACGGACGCGCGCGGTGTGGGGCTGCAGGCGGTGTACGTGCTGGCGCATGGGGGCGAGCGCGAGCAGAGCACGCTCACCAGCTCGGACGGCGAGTACACGCTGCGCGATCTGCTGGGCGAGGTGGCGGTGGAGGCGATGCCGGACGGCCGCACCACGCTGCGCTGCAAGCTGCAGCTCAAGGCGAACGAAGAGGCACGCTGCGATCTGACGGCGGATAGCGCGCTGCACACGCTGCAGCTGCGCGTGGTCGACGCGTACGGCAACGCGCTCGAGGGCGCCCGTGTGGTCGTGAATGCGGCCAAGGGCGTGGCGGAGAACGGCTTCTCGCGGCCGGATGGGACGCTCTCGATCGGCGAGCTGCCGCCGCCTCCGTACAAGGTGGACGTCTCGCTCGCCGGCTACCTGGAGCTCGACGACTTGCCCGTGGACGGAAGCGAGAAGGAGCTGCGCATCCAGCTCGGGCGCGCGGCGACGCTGGGCGGCGTGGTGGTGGACGTGCTGGGGCGCGCGGTGGCGGGTGCGTTCGTGAGCACGGAGGAAGGCGAGAGCAGCGGCGAGACGGACAGCGCGGGTGGGTTCTCACTGCACGGCGTGCCGCCGGGTCCGCACCTGCTGGTCGCGCACCACGCGAGCGCGGGCGACGGACGCAGCGCGGAGATCCGCGCGCGGGCGAGCGAGCGGCTCGACGGCATTCGCATCGCGCTGAAGGGTCGCTACCAGTCGGACTCCGATGCCGGTCTGCCGCGCGTACGCGAAGCGCGGCCGAGCGACTTCGGCATGGAGGCGCGTGGGCGCGTATTCGTGGTGACGCAGGTCGCTGCCAATGGGCTCGCGAACAAGGCGGGGCTGCGCGTGGGCGACGTGCTGAGCGCGGTGGACGGCGAGCCACCACTGTCGATCGCGCATGCGCGAGGGATGTTGCGCGATCCACCCGGCCGTGCGGCGACGGTGCGCGTCTTGCGCGACCGCCGCCCGATCAACCTGCGCTACAAGCGTCCCGCTCTCTGAGGTAGCCGTTCGCGTGCTCGGCGGCGCGCCCTTCCCGGACGAGCTTGATCAGGTGCGCCTCCAGCGCGTAGCGCGCGAACACCCACTGCGTCTTCGGCGTGGCCGCGTAGACGACCGCCACCAGCTCGTCGAGCGTCTGCGGCTCGCCGCTGAGCGCCGCGAAGATCTGCGCCTCGCGATCGAGCCGGTGCTTGATGTAGAAGGCGAGGCGCTCTCGGGGGTCTTCGATCGACGGCCCGTGCGCGGGCAGCAGCCGGCGCGCGTTGCGCTCGCTCATCGCGCGCAGCGACTCGAGGTAGAGCTGCACGTCGCCGTCGGTCTTCTCCACGATGATCGTGCCGATGCCGGCGACCATGTCGCCCGCGATCATGGAGC
>DASUME010000392.1:0-9567 GCA_036277895.1 Polyangiales bacterium | reverse complement strand
TCGCTCTTGGCTTCGAACAGACGCCTCAGGCTGATCGGGCGCCCCCCGCTGAAGCGCGCACCGCGCTGCGTCTGCAGTCGAGGCGTGACGCGCGGGCGACCGTCCACGGTCTCCAGCACCCACGCGAGGCGCTCGGTGCGCTCGGCCGGCTCGCTGGTTGGGCTCTGGTGCAGCGTGCGCTCCAGCGCCCGCAGCGCGCGCTCCCAGGGGGCCTCCTTGGAGGCGAGGGAGAGACCCTGCAGCGCTCGCGCGGCCCACGTGAAGCCCGCGCTGCGCGCGACCTCGAGCCACGGCTGGCGCAGGCCTTCGAACTGCGACGGCGGTGGTTGCTCTGCCAGCGTGAGGGCGGCTTGCCAGATGACCAGCTCGAGCCAGGTGCTGGAGCTGCTTGGGTAGCAATCGAGCCGCCGTGCGCCCTTCGCTTCTTGAAGCGTGCGCTGAACGCCCTCCAGGCCCTGCAGCACCTCGAATTGCTGGCGATTGGTGCGCCGGCAGCTGGCGAGCTGCTCGAGCGCCAGCGCCGCGGACGACGGCTCCGCCTGATCGGTCAGGAGCAGCAGCGTGACCCACGGCCAAAGCGGATGCGTAAGGCCCTTGATGCGCTTGTTGCGAGCGCGAGTCTGCTCGATCGCGGCGCGCGCATGTTCGCGGGCGCGCGTCAGCTCGTCTTGCGTGAGGGCGACGAACGCGCGCGCGGCGTGCGAGCATGCATCCGTGGCGTCGCCCGTGATCGCCTGCGCAGGTTGCCCGCGCATGGCGAGGTACTGTGCGGCGCTGGCGCGCGCGAATGTGCTGCCCGCCTCGCGCACGAAGCTCAGCACGCCTTCTCCGAGCGGCAGGAGGTCCGCGACGGCGAGCGGCAGCGTGGTCTCGAGGTAGAGCTGCGCGTCCGGAGCGTCGGTTCGCTGGAGCACGGCGAGCGGAGCATGTAGCCCGTACGCACGCGTGTGCAGCGACTGCTCTCCGTGCTGCTGGGGGACCGCATTCACGTACGCCGTCAGGTTTGGATGGCGCGGCACATAGAGAGCGAGGAACAACTCGCGCACGATGGAGGACACCTTCACGCTGTAGGGCGCTTGCATCGGCTCGAGCTCGCGCACGCGGTCGACGGCCACCGCGAGCAGCTTCCGCTCCGCGAGGTGCGCCGCCAGGGCGTGTTGGGAGCGTGCGTCGGCCGCCCATGCACCTGGGCCGTCCTGCTTCACGAGCTGACCCTTCTGCCAGCCTTCGAGGATCGGCAACAGCTCCGTAATCGCAAAGGCCTTGCCATCGCGCCGCCGGATGTCGGCGGAGCGCAGGAGCCGTGTGAAGTCCGAGCGCGAAGCGGGGCGATGCAGCGCCACCAGCAGCGCCAGGGCCCGCTGCTCGACCTCCGGCAGGGCCTCGAAAGCGCGTACGACTTCGTCCATCGCGAGCCGACGTAGCTCTCCCTCGGTCCGGGTGCAATTCGGCCCGATCCGTGGGCAGGTAGGCGGTGGCGATCGCGCGGGAATGCAAGACCGCCACCGCATAGGCTCGGCGGATTCAGCGTGAATCCGAAACGGCTCGGGGATAGACAATTCCGATTCAGCGTGAATCCGAGACTGCCCCCACGTAGGCCTCGGTGCATTCACGCTGAATCGAGATCGGCTACGCGATAGCCTGCGCGCATTCACGCTGTATCCGCCGCAACCAGCGACTGGCTCTGGCGATTCAGCGTAAATCCGATTCGCCCGTATCTACTCGTATGGGCGAGCGATGCCTGGGGTGAGTCTTGCAGACGGTAAGAATCGCAGCGCCGCGACGCACGGACCAACACAGGATACAAAGCGCTCGCGGTGGACCTGAGTCTGCTGACGGACGCCGTGCAGCGCCGCTGGGCAGAGCTGAAGGGCAAGACCGCGATCCAGCTCGAGGAACTCCTGCAGGCCGAAGCGCTCGCCACCAGCATCCTGCGCGCAGTCGGCGAGAAGGAACAAGCGCCCGCCGTGGCGGCCGAGGCCACCGCCAAGCGCGCCCGCGCGTTCACGCTCTTCGTCACGGCCTACGACGAGGTCCGCCGCGCCGTCACCTACCTACGCTGGGAAGACGGCGACGCCGACGCGATCGCCCCGTCGCTCTACCAGGCGCGCGCCACCAGCCGCCGCAAGCCCAGCACCCCGCGGAGCCAGTCGGCGCGAGCGTACCTCTCGCGCCGAACGACCCACCCGCGGCGGGCTGATCCGCGGAGGTTCGTCTCGCAGCAGTGCCCAAGCCCGCAGCGCCTCCGCCCGAAAATCGAATCGTGACCGCCAAGTTACAGCGCGCTCGTTGCGGCAGTTCGGTCATGCATGCATAATGCATGCATGACGGTGTCCGTGAGCGTACGGCATGTGCCGAAAAGGGTGCGAGATGCTCTGGCCGCGCAGGCGGAGCTCGAGGGGCGGTCACTTCAGGAGTACCTGCTCCAGCTGCTAGTTCGCCATGCCGAGCAACCAACGATGGCGCAGGTACTGGCGCGCGCCAGCAGGCGACGTGCGAGCTCTGCATCGCGCGTGACCCGCGCGGAGATCCTGGAGGACGACGAGGATCTACGTTGAACTGCGTCGTCGACGCATCGGTGGTGCTAGCGGCGCTCGTCGCTTCCGACGAGTCGCACGTCTGGGCCACGACCCAGCTGAAGAGCGCGGCACGAGTCTCTGCTCCGCAAATCTTGCACGCGGAGATCGCGAACAAGCTTCGTCGGTTTGCGCAGCACGCCGTGATCACCGACGATGCAGCCGCGCTCGCGCACGCCGACGCCTTGGCGATGCCGATCACGCTGTACCCGTACAAGCCGGTCGCAGAGAGAGTCTGGGAGCTTCGCAACAACGTCAGCGCGTACGACGCTTGGTACGTTGCAGTGGCGGAGCTCCTCGATGTCCCGCTCGTCACTCTCGATGGGCGGCTCGCGCGAGCGGCAGGGCCTCGGTGTCGGTTCGTCTGCGAAACACCGCGTTGATCGCGATCAAGGATCGGTCTGACAGCGACGTGCGTACTGGCTCGGCGTGAAGCCGACCTGGGCGCGGAAGTCGCGGATCAGGTGGGCCTGGTCGCTGTAGCCGAGCTCGCTCGCTAGCTGCGCCCAGTCAATGCGCTCGCCGCGGGCCACGCGCTCGGCGGCGTCGTGCACGCGTGCGCGGCGTACGATCCACTTGCTCGACACGCCCACGTAGTCTGCAAACAAGCGGTGCAGCGAGCGCGTCGAGACGCCGGCCAGGCGCGCGAGGCCTTCCACGCGCAGCGTGCTGCCCTCGCGTTGTGCCGCGGCGACGAGCTCGTTCAGCTGCTCGATCTTCGGATCGGGCCTTGGGCCGTTCGCGCGCAGGTACGCGACCAACGCATCACCCGCGTCGTCGAACGTTTGCGGCGCGGGTGGTGCGGCCTCGAGCAGCGTGTCGGCGGCCACGACGCGGTCCGTCAGCTCGTGGATCGGTCGCGCGAAGAACGCGCGAAATCCCGCGGGCCGAAAGCGGATGCCGCGCACCCAGCCGCGCCCCGAGAGCGTGACCTCGAAGCGCTTGGTGCCCGGGCCGTGCACGAAGAACCCGCCGTCCTCGAACACCAAGTGCACGCACGGAGCGGGCAGCGTCTCTTGATGGTGCTCGACGTCAGGGGGCAGGTCCCAGCGTACGCCCCACATCCAGTCGGTGTAGGGCGCGAGATCCGCGGGCAGCGGGTCGCGCTGGATCGCGAGGTTCCGCAGAGCCTCGCCCGGCTGCAGGATCCCGCGCGTGTCCTCCGGTTGGCGCATTTCTTCAATCCAGTGTGGCACGCGCGAAGTAGGACATCGCCATGACCCTCGCTGCCCACGGCACGTACACCACCCACGGTATGCCCGACGGATCCACCTCGCTGACGCCACATATCGTGGTGGCCTCTGCGTCGCGCGCGCTCGAGTTCTACAGCCGCGTCTTCGGCGCCACCGTTCGCGACGTCACGCGTGCGGGCGACCTGGTCGCGCATGCCGTACTCGCATTCCCCAGCGGCAATCTCACGCTCAGCGACGCGCTGCCGTCCTACGAGCTGATCGCGCCGAGCAAGGCTGGACCTGTGGTCTACTCGCTCGCGCTCTACGTGTCCGACTGCGACGAGGTCGTCGCACGCGCCGTCGAGGCCGGAGCCACCGTACGCGAGCCCCCCACGACGTTCGTGTCCGGCGATCGCTTCGCGTCCATCCGCGATCCGTTCGGCGTGCGCTGGTCCGTGATGACGCGCGTCGAGGACCTGTCGTTCGAAGAGAGCGCCGCACGGGTCGCGAAGTGGGCGAAAGAGGCGATGGGCGGCTGAGCCTACGGCTCGCGCAGACGGCGGATCGCGACCGCGTACTTGTCTGCCCGCGCGCGGTCCGCGTCGGTGGGCTGCGCGATACGCGCGAGGTTCGCGTTGTCCTGCAAGTCGGCCAGCTTCACGCGGCGGCCAATCGGATCGCCTGCGGCCCGCTCGATGAACGCGGTGTAGTCCTCGCCTTCGCGCTTGGTGAGGCAGGTGAGGGCGTGAAGCACCTGCTCGGGGAAGCCCTCGGCGCGAAGCGACTCGATCGTCACGGCGCTGTCCTCGATCACGTCATGGAGCACGGCCACGATGCGGTCGCACTCACGCTCGAGCGTCAACATCACGCGCAACGGATGCAGGATGTACGGGGCGCCGGCTTTGTCGCGTTGGCCCTCGTGCGCGGCCGCGGCGATCCGGATCGCTCGTTCGAGAGTGCTCATCGTGCATCAAGCGTAGCGCATCGGCTCGCCTGACAAACCCCTCGACCGGTGCTGGTCACGGCTGGCAGACGGGGAGGGAGTAGTCGCCGGCTTCGCCGTAGAACGAGGTCCAGCCTTCGGGGATGCACGTGCTGGTGAAGACCGCGCGGCGCCCGTCTGGGGCTTGGCCGCCGGTGAGCGCATCGCCGCAGCCACGGAGCTTGGCGCCGCAGCCGAGCTGCACGTTGGGCACGGTGCACTTGCGCGCAGCGTCGTTGAGCGAGCCGGCGAGCGGTATGCAGCGCGCGTCGGCGGCGCAGCTGTCCACGCTCAGCGTGCGGCAGACGGCATCATCGCCGGCGCCGTCGTACAGCGTGCCGAAGCCGAGATCGATCACGACCGGCGTGCGCGGATAGCCGGCGCGGAACGCATCGATCATCGGCTGCAGGTCCGCGCTCACCGCGAGGCGCGGACCGCCGAGGCAGGTGCGCGCCGCGGCGGGCTTCTGAAGCGCCAGGTGCGCCTGCACGGGGTTCGACTCGTCGAAGCCGCCGGCCCAGCAAAGCTCCGTGCCGCACGGCGCATCCGCGGCGACCTTGGCGGTTACGACGCGCTCGTACAAGTTCGCATCGATGGGGCGCGCCGAGAGCAAGCGCGCGTCATCGCAGGCCGCGATCGGACGCGCGTCGCTTAACTTGCTGAGCTTCGCGGCGAACGCAGCGTCGGGCTCGTCGCGGAAGAACACCTGGTACGTCTTGCCGCCGCTCGTCATCGCGACGTGGCCTTCCGGTCGAACCATGCTCCACAGCTCGCGCGCCTTGATCGCGTCTGCACCGGTCAGCGTCTTCGCGGAAGCCGTGTTGGTGATCTCCTCGATCGGCCACGCGAACGTCCACAAGATGGCGCAGTTCAAGACCACATCGTAGGGAAGCGCCACGATCGAGACCGCGCCCGCCGCGGGCCTGCCGACCGACTTCGCAAGCGCGAACGCGGGATCCCATGCAAAGGCCGCCGCGACCTGCGCTGGCGGGTGGTCGCCGCATCCGCTCTCGAGGTACGCGTCGGGCGTGATGACGAACTTGCCGGCCGCGTCCGGGCAGCCACTCTGGTATCGATAGATCACGTCCCTCGTGCCTTCGAGCCCGAGTCCATCGCTGAGCGTCTTGCCTTGTTCCGCCGTGAAGGTGCCGGTCACGAGCGTGCCTTTCAGCTCGCCATTCGCCACGAAGTTACAGCGGCCATCGACGTGCAAAAACTGCCACCCGTACGGATAGCTGAACGCGTAGTCGTCCGGCACCGGCCCGCCACCCGCGCTCACCAGCGAGAGCCGCACCGCGTCCGAGCCGTCGCACAGGGCGAACGCGGCCTGCTTCAGCTCGCCCCGCCCCGCGGCGCCGTCATCGCCGCAAGAGGCGAGCGCCAAGCCCAGCACCACTCGGTTCCACATCATGCGCGGACTACAGCATTCGGCGTGCCAGCCCAGGGGCCCTGATTTGCACTCTGGCTCGCGAGATCATGTGCCACGACGTGCCGCGCCCCTCCATGAATCACCTCGCGTGACGCGCGTCGCACCGACCATGACCATCTGGCGCTGGGCAGAGCGCGTCCTCTGGCTTGCTGGCGGCCTGCTCTCCATCCTGTGGCTCCTCGGCGGGATCGCCGCCCCCAGCCGCCGCCCCGGTTTCCCCGCATGGGCCGTGCTCGAGCAACAGCGGCGCGCCCTCGTCTGGTACGAGTCGCCCATCCGCTGGCTCGGAACACGAGCAGAAGGCTTCTGGTTCCAGATCGCGTTCCTCACCACGCTGACGCTCATAGTCTGCCTCGCGCTCACGATCTGGCGCCTAAGCGGCCGCACGCGCCCGTGGCTCGCCGGCGTGTGCGCGACGATGTGCCTGCCCGTGGTGCTCGCGACACTGGTGTTCGTGCTCGCGCGCTGGGGCTACGTCGACTGACAGAGCGAGTCACAGGACCGCCGCTCCATAGCGATCGAGGAGACGAGCCAACTCGGCAGCGAAGCCTGGCGTAGACAACGGGTTGGCGATCGCACTGGTCGACGGTGCCGACCGACCCGCGAACAGTGCGACACAAGCTTCGCCTGGGTCATGCCGTGAGCAGTAGAAAAGCCCATGCACCGCCTCGGGATGGGACCAGAACCAACGCGCCCAGCGCTGCGCCAGGGGGGAGTCCTCCGTCGTGCTGATACGTTTGTCGATGCCGAGGCCAGCGAGCCCCGCTCCCGTGAGATCGACCAAACGCAGGGGAGTCGCGAAGGTGAGCGCCGACAACGCTCGCATCTCGAGTTGTCGCCTCGTGGTCAGCGGCGCCTTCGCTTCGAGCACGCGCCCGAAGGTCTCGATGAACGCACCTTCCGCACGCATCGCCGCATAAAGCACACCAAACTCCGCGGAAGGCGCGTTGAAGCGATAGTCGCGCGAGGCATTGAAAGGCGATGTAGGGGGCGGGCTGGAGTGCGCCGAAACGCTGTTCTTCGATCGCCAAGCTGCGCTCCAAGGCCTCGCGATCGCGCTGCACGGCTCGCAAGACCTTCCGCGCGTTGTCGGGTTCGTCGGAATCGGCGCGGGTACTGGGGCCGCGGTGTTCGTGGGGAAGAGCTCGAAGACGCGCTGCGCGCAGGCGAAGCCCGCGCAGGTACAGCAGCGGCAGCAACTCCGACACGTTCTGCGAGCGGCGCAGGTACGGCGGGAAGGTCGCGCTCGTGAACTTCTGGCGCTCTCCGTCCATCACGCGCTTGTCGTTCACGCGCGGTGCCTCCAGCGTCACCGTGCCCGACCAAAGGGTGACTGGCAGGGGCGACCGCAACCATTGCGTACCTCGGCGGCGCGGCTGTCCTCGTCGCGCTCTGCTCGATGGCGCTCGATGCACGACGCCATCTCGGCCTCCAACGCCGCCCGCGAGCATCCGACGAGCCCCTTCGGTCGCCAGCATGTCCAGCGTCGCATCGATTCCCTCGCGCCCGACCTCATCCTTCGCTTATCCGTCTTCGCCTTCGTCGCTCTGACGTTCGATCACGACTCCAGAGAATGCCGGTTCAGGAATCAACTCGAGGCCGAGGCGTTCTCTGGCCGCATTCGCGACGTGCGGCTCTGGGTCCGCAACGAGCTGCTCCAACACCTCTCGTCGAGCCTTCGCGTTCCGCGCAACTCGCGCGCGCACCACGCTCGAGCCATCATTCGCCAGCGTTGCGAGTAGGGGAGCAGCAGCGCGCTTCTCTGCGACCGCCGCACGTATCATTTCGTCAGCGTCGCTCGACAGCAAGTCGAGCACTCGAATGGGCAGCTTCTTGTGAAGCAGGATGGCCTCCTTCGAATACTCTTGGCGCAGGAGCTCCAACCAGACGCCCTCGGCCACGAAGGTTGTTCGCAGCTTCATCTCATCCTGCGCGGCAAGGCGTAGGTATTCGGGAACCGTGCGTACGGCATGTTCGTCATTAGCTTCCACAAATCTTCCTCCCTTTCGGCCCCTTGTGTTTGTTCTCCGGCGGGATGAAGTTGCCGTACTCATCAGCGTCGCGATACCAGATGAGGTCTTTGCCCTTCTCTAAGTAGACCTTGAATGCGACGCCACCGTGGCGCGCGGTGTCAGGCGACCACCAATGATCAGTGCCGCGGTGCTTGTAGTACGTCCTGCCGCCGCTCACTCTCTTCGCCGAAGTTCCCTCTACGGTCAAGACCCATGGCCGACGACTCAGGCCGATCGGATCGACCCAGGCGAGTGGGTCCGGTACATACGCGAAGAGCGCGATGCCGCCCTCGAGACCAATCGGATCTTGGTTCGAGTACTGGCCGGCTGACGGGTCGTAGTAGCGACAGCGGTTGTAGAAGAAGCCGGTCTCGGCGTCCTCGTACTGGCCTGGCCAGCGAAACGGATTGGCGTAGCGAGCGCCGCTGAGAGCGCGCGCCGCGCCGCTGACGTCTGTCTCTGTCGACCAACTACGATCTCCCTGTCTGTCGATGTCGAGCACGGGCGTTCCGAGGTGATCGCAATGAACCGCGTGAACCTGCGAGCGATCGATGCGTGACAGCGGAGCGAACGATTCGGGATCGAACAGCCACGTGATCGGGGCCCTCTTCGTGCCCCGTTCGCTCTGCAGCTGAGCATCAAGCCCGGCTTCCAGTTCGAGCGTGGGCTCGTCCGCGTTCGCCCACGGCACGCCGCCCGCGTCGGCCAGCGTCTGCAGATCACCCTCGACCCACTCGTGTAGCGGGACGTTCGCGTCCCAGACCCAGCGGGTGGTTTGGCCGCGGTAGGTCTTCGCTACGCGGCGGGCGAGGGGGTCGTACTTGAATGAGACCTGGCTGCCGTCTGGGCGCGTGACGGCGCGGAGCATGCCGGCGGCGTTCCACTCGTACTTCCACGTGGCGCCGGTGGGCTCGCGCTTCGTGATGAGGTTGCCCTCCGGGTCGTAGGTGCAGTGGGTCTCGCCTCGCTCGTCGCGCATCCAGAGCAGCTCGCCGGCAGGGCCGTACTTGCGGTCGGTGCAGGTCTCGGTGCGGTAGAGGTTGCCTACGGCGTCGGGGAGGCGGAGGTCGGTTTGGCCGTTGGGGTAGTGGGCGGCGGCGAGGTAGCCGCGTGCGTCGTGGCGGTAGTGGGTGGGGCCCCTGGTGCTGTCGATGAGCGACTTGAGGCGGTCGTTGGGGGTCCACTGGTAGCCGACGGCGCGTAGCGTCTCGGTCTCGTTTTCGATCACGTGCGTGAGGGGGCGGCCGCTGGTGTCGCGCGTCCAGCGGCTGCGTACCTTGCCGACCGTGCGTGTGAGCTCGTCGCCGAGCAGGTCGCGCTCGAACCGAGCGCGGAAGCCGCTGCTGAGCTCGGACACTCCAAGCACGTCGCCCATCACGTCGCGCTCGATGTGCTG
>DASUME010000391.1:0-2229 GCA_036277895.1 Polyangiales bacterium | reverse complement strand
AGCCTTCAAGGATCTCGGCGCGTACGGCAAGTTCGACCTCTGAACGCTACTCGGCGGCGCTGCTGGTCGCGAAGGACGCGTGCAAGTCGCGTGGCAGGAGGCGAAGGTCGCGCGCAGCTCGAAAGGACGGCGGCTGAGCTGCTCCGTACACACGGCCGGAACTCCGGCAACTCGATTCTGCCGCCGTCGAGCGACGGACCTGGGTAGCCGTAGAATCGCGTCGGCTGGGCAACACAACCCTGGGCCAGAAAAGCCACAGGGTTCGCGTCGCACGCTGCTGGCCTCCGCAAGGACATTGGTCAAACGGCGAGCACACCGCGCCGATCGCTCCCCACGGCGACCACGACCGACGCCGGCACCACGCCCTGATCTGCGCGTCGGGCATGCGCGCTGGCCAGCCCGGGGTTACATCTGGTCCGAGGTGGCCAGATGACTTCGTGGCGTCTCGCTAGCGTCCCCCCGCTGTTGCTCGCCGGCTGCTCCTTCCAGCGCCCGGCCTCCACCCCCGCCCTCGTGGCGCGCGACGCGCACCAGGCGTACGAGGCGCGCGAGCCCACGGCGGCCGCGCTGCCCGCGTGCGCGCGCATGGGCCCCTTCAGCTGCGACTTCGAGCCGAGCAGCAGCGAGGACCTCTGCGTGCAGCTGGCCAAGTGCCTGGGCAGGCACGACCCCGCCAAGGCGAACATCCAGGTCGCGGGCTGCGGCGAGCTGGGCAGCTTCGAGACGGCGCCGGAGTCGAGCGGCATCAAGCGCGTCGCGGTGGTGAACGTGGACGGCAGCCTCGACGGCGAGAGCGGGCAGGGCTCGTACCTGGTCGCCGAGCGCGAGGGCGGCTTCTGTATCGTCGATCAGGCGGTGCACTGGACCGCGCTGCCGGACGGCTACCTCGACACGGACTCGCGGCTCGCCTGGCGAGAGGACCAGGGCAAGACGCTGCTCTCCGTGCGCACGCAGGCGCTGCGCTTCAACGACGACGAGGATGAAGACGGCGCCAACGTGCGCGGTGCGCTGTGCCGCGACGCCGAGTACGCCCTCGACGGCGGCCGCTTCGTGGCGGTGCGCGAGCGCGCCGTCAATGAGCCTTGCGACGACGACGACTGAGCGCTCCTCGGATGGCGATGCCCCGCGCATGACTCACGCCGCAACGTGACCTGCGGCGACGTACGCGTGCGCGCGATCGACCATGGGCTCTTCGAGGCCGACGGCCGGAGGGGGGAGCATGCGAGGTTGGATCGCGGGCGCGTGTCTGTTGGCGTGGGGTTGCGCGGAGGGCGACGAGGTGGAGATGCTCGCCCAGAGCTTGCGCGGGGACGACGCGGCGTGGCTCGACGTGCGCCGCTCGCTGGCGGTTACGGACGTGCAGATCCTGGCGCGCTTTCGCTTCGACCGCGTGATGGACAAGCTGGCGCGCGACTCGCGCGTGAAGGGCGCGAGCGGGCTGTCATTGTTTCGGCAGTGGTGGTCCACGCAGGCGCCAGGCACGGACGGCCCGCACTGCAACCAGGAAGTCGACGCAGAGGGGCGCACCTTGCTCAACAGCTTCCCCTACGACTGCAGGCCGCCGCCTTCCGAGGCGGCGCAAGCGAGCTGCCAGTCGCTCACGGATCCGGCCTGCGCGTACATCCCGATCGGGCTGTTCAATCGCTTCGACCTCGCGTCCGAGGACGGCTCCACGTGCGGCGAGCACCGCATCCTGTTCGCGAAGCAGACCGGGCAGACGGTGCCGCTCGATCGCAACCTGCTGATCTTCGAGGCGGTGGTCCGCAACCCCAACCCGCGCGCGGGCATCCAGGGCTGCCGCGAGCTGATCGAGGCCTGGGCGGCGCTCTCGTTCGTGGATGATCCAGCGCGGCGTGCAGCGCGGCTGGAGCAGCTCTACTTCGACGGCCTGGGCCGCTTTCCGCCGGTGCTCAGCTGGGATCACTTCGGCGGCAACGATCGCAGCCTCGGCCAGATCCGCACCAACCAGTTCATGATCGGCGGGCCGCCGTTCATCTGGACGCTGCGCGAGTTCAAGCTGCTGAGAGCGTGCAGCGGGCGCAGCTGCACGCTGACGATGACGCCGGTCACGGACAAGACGAACCCGATCGGGCTGCTGTTCGGCGATCCGAGCGACCCGCGCGCGGCCGCGTTCCAGGATCAGCTGGTGAGCACGAACGTGGCGTCGCTGGCGCAGACGGTGCTGACCGACATCGGCATGAACACGCCGAACACCTTCAACAGCGGGCA
>DASUME010000390.1:0-3916 GCA_036277895.1 Polyangiales bacterium | reverse complement strand
ACGCTCAGGCCAAGGCCGAACCCACGGTCGGCAGCGAGGTCTCGACGCAGCGCGCGCCCGTCCAGCGATCCAGCGAAGGGCCGGTCAGCGTCGCCCTGGTCTCGGAGCCTGCGGTCGAGACCATCCCGGTGCGCGATGCGGCGGCGAACATCGCCGTGGGCCTCGACGCGGCGAGCTGCGCGCCCACCGCAGCCGGTGCCAGCTGCAATGCCGTCACACAGTGTGGCTGCGGACCCGGCCAAGGCTGCGGCGTGCTCGCGATCGGCGGCACCAGCGTGCAGCTCGGCTGCGTGGACCCGGGCACGATCGCGAACGGCGGCGCGTGCACGACGGAGACCTGCGCCGCGGGCAACACCTGCGTCGGGGCGCTTTGCCGTAGCTTCTGCGGCAAGGACCGCGACTGCGGCGCCAACGGCCACTGCATCTCGGCCCTCACCGACGACGCGAACGCGCAGCCGGTCAGCGGCCTGAGCGCGTGCTTCGCGGGTTGCGCGATCGACTCCGACTGCGCGACCGGCTGCTGCCGCCCGCTCGCGAGTGCGCCCGCTGCCGGCAACCTGTGCCTGGCCGCGAGCGCGTGCTGTGCGCAGCCGGGCGCCGGCTGCAGCGCCGACGGCGACTGCTGCGGCTTCGCGCAGGACGAGGCCCTGTGCGTGAAGGAAGCCTCGGGCGGCGCGATCTGTCGCGCCACCTGCACCCGGGACGCCGACTGCCAGTCCGGCTGCTGCGCCGACCTCGAGGGCGAGGGCAAGGCCTGCTTCGCAGCGAGCCAATGCCAGAACACTTGCGCGGCCGCGAACGAGCCCTGCCAGACCAACGCGGACTGTTGCGGCGGCGCCAGCGACGCCGCCGTGTGCGTGGACCAGGGGCAGGGCCCGATCTGCGCCGACCACTGCACGGTCGGCAGCCAGTGCCAGTCGGGGTGTTGTGCACCGCTGCAGGTGGGCGGCACCGTGTGCGCGCCGCCAATCTTCTGCCCGTGAGGCATACTCGAACGCTCATCACGAGGTGAGCTTGAGGATCATCGCCGGGCTGGGTTGGGTCGTGCTGCTGGCGCACTGCGCGTCGTCCGAACCGCGCAAGGTCTCGCCTGCGCAGACGGAGCAGGCGCTGGCCAACGTGCGGCGTGATCTCGCGCGTGCGCCCGAGGGCCTGCGCTCGCACATCCGCGCGAATGGCGCGGAGGTGGTGCAGGTCGAGAGCGGCTTTCGGCACGCGACCATCGTCACGCGCGCGCCCGACGGCACGCGCAAGGCGCGCTGCGTGAACGAAGCCGAGGAAGCCGAGGCGATGCTGCGCGGAGCCGAGGAGTGAAGCGGGCGCTGTTGATGTGCATCGCGCTGGCCTGGGCCAGCCGCGTGCAGGCGCGCGCGGACTTCGTGTTGGTCACGGACGGCGACGGCTTCGCGGACGCCACGCCGGTGCAGCCCGTCGGCAGCAACGCGGGCAGCACCCGCGGCGAGCAGCGCCGGCGTGCGCTCGCGCGCGCGCTCGAGATCTGGGGCGCCGCGCTCGACAGTGCGGTGCCGATCGTGGTGCGCGCGAGCTTCCCGGATCTCGGCTGCACCGACAACGGCGCGGTGCTGGGCCAGGCGTACGCCGTGCAGTTCATGCGCAACCTTCCCGGCACGTCGGCCAGTTCTTACTATCCGAGCGCGCTGGCCGATCGGATCGCCGGCAGCGACGTGTCTCCGGGCATGCCCGATCTCGCGATCGAGCTGAACGCCGGCATCGACGAAAGCAAGTGCGAGCAGGTCGCCGGCCACTGGTACTACGGCGTCGACGGCAAGACGCCGAGCGGCGAGAACGACTTGATCCAGATCGCGCTGCACGAGCTGGCGCACGGGCTCGGCTTTTCGTCGTCGATCGATCCACGCACCGGTCGCTCGCAGTTCGAGGCCGGGGTCGACGTGTTCACGGAGCACATGCTCGACCTCGATCAGGACGAGCACTGGGACGCGCTGACCGCGAGCGAGCGGGTGAGCTCCGCGAGCAACGTGCGCCGGCTGGTGTTCGACGGCGAGAGCGCGCGCGTGATGGCGCGCGAGCTGCTCGGCACGGGTGTTCCCACGCTGCGCCTCGAGCCGATGCCCGCCGGCATCTCGCTGACGCGCGCGGTGTCCGACGTGGAGCTCGCCACCAACGCGGCCAAGGCGCCGGTGTCCGGCCCGCTCGTGCTGGCGAGCCCCACCGACGCCTGCACCGGTCCCAACAACGACGTGCGCGGCGCGGTGGTGTTGCTCGAGAACGGGCCCGACTGTGCGTGGCAGGATGGGCTCGCGAACATCACGGCCGCCGGTGCCGTGGGTGCGGTGTTCCTGGTCTCCGCGCCGGCGACGTCGCCCGCGGAGCCGCTCGATGCGTACGGCTACGGCAGCGCGAGCACGGTGCGCGCGGTCACCGTCGCGGCCGAGACCGGGCTCGCGATCTTCCATGCGCTGCAGCGCGGTGCGATCACCGCCACGCTCGACGGCGAGCCGAGCGCGATCCTCGGCGCGGACGCGCAGGGCAGGCCGCTCCTGTTCGCCTCGCAGCCCGGGCTGCCCGGCTCGAGCCTCAGCCACTTCGACTCGCTCGCGCGCCCAAACCTGCTGATGGAGGCCTACATCCAGGGCGGCTCCAACCACGATGTAGACCTGACGCTGGCCGTGCTGCGCGACATCGGCTGGGAGCGCCGATGTGGAAACGGCGAGCTCGACGCGGACGAGCAGTGTGATCTCGGCAGCGCAAACTCCGACGCCGCGGGCACGCAGTGCCGCACCAACTGCCGCACACCGAGCTGCGGCGACGGCGTGAAGGCGGGCAGCGAGGCCTGCGACGACGGCGCCGCCAACAGCGACAGCGAGGCCGGCGCCTGCCGCACCACGTGCGAGCAGGCGCACTGCGGCGATGGCGTGATGGATCCGGGCGAGGTGTGCGATCAAGGCATCGCCAACAACGACCTCGCGCCCAACACCTGCCGCACGCGCTGCATACTCCCGCGCTGCGGCGACGGCGTGGTCGACACGAACGAGAGCTGTGACGGCACCCGTGGCTGCAGCGACAGCTGCCAGAGCGTGCTGCGCGACGCCGGACCGGACGCCGCGAGCCTGGTGCCCTGGACCGAGCCGATCGACACGGAGCCGGAGGCGCATGGCGAGGGCTGCGCGCTCGGCGTGGGCGGCGAGGGCAGCTGGCTGCTGCTGCTGCTCGCGCTGCGCAGGCGCCGTCCGCGATCCTGAATGCCCCGGAACGGGCGCGCAGCTTCGCGCGGCCGAGGCTTGCAGCCCGATCGGCAGTCAGCCAGCGCATCGTCGGCGTGCAGACGGTGTGACCGCCGAGCCCTTGCCCTCGAGGTCCGATGCGCGCTACTGCAGAGCATGCTTTCAGCCGAGCAGCTCGCCGCCCGAAACCACGTCCGCGTCGTGGGAAGTGGTGAGCGCACCCTCTTGTTTGCGCACGGCTACGGCTGTGACCAGAACATGTGGCGGCTGCTGGTGCCGCGATTTGCCGACGATTTCCGCGTCATCGTCTACGATCTGACGGGCTGTGGCCGCTCGGATCTGACGGCCTACGATCGCGATCGCTACGGCTCGCTGGCGGGTCACGCCCGCGATCTGCTCGAGATCGTCGATGCCTTCGCGGAGCGCCCGGTGGTGTTCGTCGGTCACTCCGTGAGCGCCATGATCGGGATGTTGGCGGGCATCGAGCGTCCGGAGCAGTTCGCGGCGCAGGTCATGATCGGGCCCTCTCCTTGCTACGTGAACGAGGGGGACTACATCGGTGGGTTCACGCGTGCCGACATCGATGGTCTGCTCGACACGCTGGACAGCAACTACCTGGGGTGGGCGAGCGCGATGGCACCGACGATTATGGGTGCACCGGAGCAGCCGGAGCTGGGGCAAGAGCTTACCAACAGCTTCTGCGCCACCGATCC
>DASUME010000389.1:0-2491 GCA_036277895.1 Polyangiales bacterium | reverse complement strand
AGGGCGCGCCGTTCGCGAGCATGGATCAGTCCGTCTCGCAAGCGCACGTCGACGCGCTGATGACGATCGGCGAGGCGATCGGCGCACAGCTCACCTCCTCGTCGGAGCGCACGAACCTGCTGCTCGGCGCGTGCGCCAGCGACGGCGACGCCAGCAACTGCGTGGGCCAGTTCATCGAGGTGTTCGGCAAGCGCGCGCTGCGCCACGAGCTCAACGACGCGGAGAAGGCGTTCTACATGGAGGTCTACGGCGCGAGCGGTGGACTCAACAAGCAGGCGCTCGCGGACGTGGTCGCCGTGATGCTCAACGCGCCCGACTTCGTCTACAAGGTCGAGTACGGCGCCAAGGCGGTCAGCGGCAAGGACGCGCTCTACGGCCTGAACGACTACGAGATCGCGACCCGGCTCGCGTTCCAGTTCTGGCAGACCACACCCGATCAGGAGCTGCTCGACGCGGCCGATGCCGGCGAGCTGGCGAGCGAGAAGGGCTTCGCCGAGGCGCTCGACCGCGTGCTCAAAGATCCGCGCACCGGCAACGGCCTCGAGCTGTTCGCCCGCGAGTGGCTCGACCTCGACGCGCTGCGGCCGCTCGACTCGCTCAACGGCACGGCGATCTTCGACGCCTTCACCGGCAAGGACAAGCCGAGCGCGACGCTGAAGGAAGAGATGATCCAGGACGTGACCGACTCGCTCGCGTACCACGCGCAGGTCGAGGAAGGCACGCTGCAGGAGTGGATCGAGAGCCCCTACTCGTTCGCGCGCTCGCAGGCGCTGGCCGCGATCTACAAAGTTCCGGTGTGGGACGGCAAGGATCAGCCGCCGCGGATGCCCGAGGGCGAACGCGCGGGCTTGATCACGCGCGCGGCGTTGCTCGCCACCGGCTCGGCCAACACGCGCCCGATCATGAAGGGCGTGTTGATCCGCGAGCGTCTCCTGTGCGACAAGCTCGGCGCGCCGCCTGCGGGGGCGGCGAACCAGCTGCCGGATCTGTCGGGCGAGAAGACCACGCGCGAGCTGGTGGAAGCCGTCACGCAGCAGCCCGGTAGCGCATGCTCGGCGTGCCACACCACGCGGATCAACCCGCTCGGCTTCTCGACCGAAGACTTCGACGCGCTCGGCCGCAAGCGCACCAAGCAGGAGCTGTTCAGCGACCAGGGCAAGGTGGTGGCGTCGAAGAACATCGACAGCAGCAGCGTGCCGCGCATCTGGGCCGACGACGCGACCGCGTCGCGCGGCGCCGCCGACGTCACCGGGATCCTGATCGCGAGTGGCAAGCTGGAGGCGTGCTTCGCGCGCGAGTACGTGCGCTACTCGGCCGCGCGCGAAGAAGACGTGAAGCTCGACGGCTGCGAGCTCGAGGCGGTGCGCGCCAAGCTCGCCGACACCGGCGGCATCCTCGAGGCGCTGCGTGCGTTTGCGCTGCTGCCGCAGTTCCGCCAGCGATACGTGCCCGCTTCCTGAGCCCGCGGCACATGTCGCACATCGTGCGGTTTACGGTCACTCTTTCTAAGGATTGAAAGGGGAATGACTCACTTGCGTTGAACCGATCAGAATGTGTGGCGGCACGTACGCCCCAGATGTCGCTGAAGTGTTTGCTCAAAGCGTCGGTCATCACGTTTTCATTGATGATTTTCGGCGCCTGCTCCGGAGAGATCGGATTGCCGGATGGTGCCGGCGGGCTCGGCGGCAATTCCTCGGGTGCGAATTCGACCAAAGGCGACAAGTCGAACGGCAACGCCGGAGCCAGTGCCACGGGTAAGCACGAGGAACTCAGCTTCTCTTGCAACCCGGATACACGTGCAGAGAAGACACTTCAGCGCCTGTCGCGTCCGGAGCTGATCAACACGCTGCACGACTTGATCACCAACGCGACCAACGCGGACACGGCCAAGGCGGTGTTGAGCGCGATCGACTCCACGCTGCAGCAGTACCCCGCGGATGCGACCACCAAGATCTCGCCCTTCGCCACCATGGACCAGTCGGTGTCGCAGGCGCACGTCGATGCGCTGATGCAGATCGGCATCGCGATCGGGCAGCAGCTCACGTCATCGGCCGATCGGCTGAAGCTGGTCGTCGGCACGTGCAGCGGCGCTGCGGCGAGCTGCGTGGACGCGTTCGTGGCCAGGTTCGGCCAGCGTGCGCTGCGCCACGCGCTGAACGACGCGGAGAAGGCGTTCTACAAGGAAGTCTACGCATCGAGCGCGAGCAGCCTCGACGCGCAGGGCATCGCCGATGTGATCGCGGTGATGCTGCAGGCACCCGACTTCGTGTACCGCGTCGAGTACGGGGCGAAGAAGGTCAAGGACTCGCTGTTCGCGCTCAGCGACTTCGAGATCGCCACGCGGCTCTCGTACCTGCTCTGGCAGACCGCGCCGGATCAGGAGCTGCTCGATGCGGCAGCCAGCGGCGAGCTCAACACGGACGACGGCTTCGCCGATCAGGTCGACCGCCTGCTGAAGGATCCGCGCACCGGCGCCGCGCTCGAGCAGTTC
>DASUME010000388.1:0-2292 GCA_036277895.1 Polyangiales bacterium | reverse complement strand
ACGCTCGTCTACTCGCCTCGCGATCCTCGGGGTGCACGACGTCTAGCCAGCTGGCGCCGTTGAGCGTCTCGTTCGTGAGCCCCGAGTACGCGAAGAACTGGGCGCCGTAGTAGTTCACGTCGCCGCGCGCAGTGGCACTCCAAACGAGCAGCGGCAGAGCGTCCATCAAGTTGCGCAAGCGGGCCTCGCTCTCGCGCAGCTCTTTCTCCACCAAGCGCTTGTCGGTGACGTCGATCAATGTCCCGACGAAGCGCGTGGCATGGCCTTGCTCGTTCCGCACTGCCGCGCCGCGACTGATCTTCCAGCGCGGGCTTCCGTCTCGATGCCGGACCTGATGTTCGATCTCGAAGGACGTCACCGTGCCCTTGAGGTAGTCGCGGACGTGCCGAGGTACGCGCGGCATTTCATGTGGCGGCAGCAGCCGCGCCAAATCGTCGCGCGTCACATACTCAGCAGGTGCGGGGTAACCGAGTGGTTCGAAGCAGTTGATGAAGCGCTGTTGCCCAGTCGACCAGCGCCCATCCGGCATCTCCACCGTGAACACGGCGACATCCGAGCTCCGCACCGCCAGCTCGAGCAGCTCGCGAGTGTTCGCGAGCTCGGCCTCGAGCTTCTTCCGCGCGTTGATGTCCTGGATCACGGCCATGAGTGTCGTTGCCTGCCCGCTGGCATCGCGCTCCATGGCCGAGACCGTCACGGTTGCCCACACAATGGACCCGTCTTTGTGGATGTATCGTTTGTCTCGCTGCCAGACCGCCGAAGCGCCTCGCACGACCTCGACGCGCCGCGCCTGGTCCGCTTCCACTTCATCCGGCAACGTGAGCTCGAACATGCTGCGCCCGACCCGCTCGGTGCGCTCGAACCCACTGAAGCGACACCAAGCTTGGTTGCAGTCGAGAAGAACGCCGTTCTGGTCGACGATGACCATGCCCACCGACGCGTTCTCGAAGAAGCTGCGGAACATCGCGTCGCGAATGCGGCCATCGGGAGGAGGGGCCAGGCCGAGCAGCTGGCGTACAAACCGGGCGCCTGTCGCGGCAACGGGCCCAACTAGCCTCGCGGCGAACCCAGAAATGCCCTCGGATACCGTGCTGGTCATCGTCCAATCCAGAAGTCGACGGATGGAACTTGGCAGGCTCGGCCAAACTTTGGCCGTCCATTTCGGAGAGGATAGCCGACGGATCAACGCCCCGTGCCGATGGCCGCCTGGCTCTTCGATGTTTCTGCGCCAGGCGGCCCCACGATGAGCTGCGCATAGCGGCGCTTGGTCAGGTACGCGTAGCCCCAGTTGAAGAGCACCGCGAGGCGGCTGCGGAAGCCGATCAGATAGGTGATGTGAATTGCAAGCCAGGCGGTCCATGCGAGGTAGCCACGAAGCCGGATCCGCTCGAACACGTTGCCCACGGCGGCGCCGCGCCCGATGAGCGCGAAGGTGCCTCGGTCGAAGTAATCGAACGGCGGTACGGGCTGTCCGGCGGCGCGGCGGAGAATGCTGCGTGCCGCGTACTTGCCCATGGCCATCGCGGTGGGTGCGACACCTGGCACAGGCCTCCCGTGCACCTCGACCGCAGCGAGGTCTCCAGCGACGAAAATCTCACTATGCCCCGGCACGTTCAGCTCCGCCGTGACCTGTACGCGGCCCACACGGTCCAGCGGAGCGCCGATCGAGCGAACGATGGGTGACGCAGCCACGCCTGCCGCCCAGAGTGCAGTTCGGGTAGGGATTCGCTCTCCTCCCGCCACGACATGATCTCGCTGTACGTCGGTGCCCCTCGTGGCGACCCGCACCTCCACGCCCTTCTTCTCCAGCGAGCGACGCGCCGCCGCGGAGAGCGATGCAGGGTACGCACTCAGCAGCTCCGGCAGGCCCTCGAGCAACACGACGTGCGCTCGATGCGGATCGATATGGTGGAACTCGCGCGCATGAGTCTGGCGCGCAATCTCCGCGAGAGCCCCCGCCAACTCGACTCCCGTCGGACCGCCGCCGATGACCACGAACGTCAACCACTCCCGCTGCCGCACCGGGTCGCGCTCGCGCTCGGCAGCTTCGAATGCGAAGACGATCCGGCGCCGCATCTCCGCGGCGTCCTCGAGCGTCTTCAGCCCCGGCGCGTAGGGTTCCCACTCGTCGTGTCCGAAGTACGAATGAGTGGCCCCGGTCGCGACCAACAAGTAGTCGTAGGGCACCTCGCCATCTTCCAATCTCACCATGCGCCCCACGCGGTCGATCGACTGGACCTCGCCGAGCACGATGTCGACGTTCGGAGCGCGTACGATCTGCCGTATAGGTCC
>DASUME010000387.1:0-5451 GCA_036277895.1 Polyangiales bacterium | reverse complement strand
CCGAGGAGCTGCTGCAAGCTCGTCCGAACGGACAAAGAGGGGCTGCTGCACCGGCCGTTTGCGTCCCATCGCCATCCGCAGACCGTATCCGTCCTCGCAAGGACTGTCGATCCTCCAGAACAGACTTTTTTCAACGGGCTGATAGGCCCATGAACAGCGCGATCGGGATCGTGGAGCCGATCGTGAAGGTGCCCCAGGCGCTCTCCGCGAGCGCGTTGACCACGACCTTGCCCATGACGGCGATCGCGAGCGTGATGATGAACAGGATCGCGACGCCGGCGATCAAGCCGCTGGCCGGGCTGATCTCGTGGCGCGCGATGTCCGCCAGCGACTTGCCGTCACGACGCACCGAGGCGGCCAGGATCACGAAGTCGTGCACCGCGCCGCCGAGCACCACGCCGATCAAGATCCACAGGTAGCCCGGCAGGTAGCCGAACTGCGCCGCGAGCGTGGGGCCCACCAGCGGACCGGCCCCGGTGATCGCCGCGAAGTGGTGCCCGAACAGCACGTAGCGGTTGGTGGGTACGTAGTTCTGCCCGTCGTTGAGCCGGTGCGCCGGCGTGACCCGCGCGTCGTCGAGCGCGAGCACCTTGGCGGCCACGAACGCCGAGTAATAGCGGTAGCCGATCGCCGTCACACAGATCGCGCCGAGCATCAGGGGGAGGGCGTGCATCTGCCCTTCCTAACGAACCCCCATGTCTCGGTCAATGACGGCTATTCTTCGGGCAGGTGCACGGTCAGCACCGGGACCGTGGCCATGCGGACCACACGCTCGGTGGTGCTGCCGAGCAGGAAGCGGCGGAACCCGCTGCGCCCGTGCGTGCCGAGCACGATCATGGTCGCGTGCAGCTGCTCTGAGCGCTCGACGATGGCGTCGGCTGGATTGCCCTCCACCAGCTTCGTGGTCACGCCGATCCCGCGCGCGAGCAGGAGCTCGCGGTGTCGGTTGAGCTCGCGCTGCGCGCGCTCGGTCAGGTCCGCCACGTACGTGGGGCTCACCGTCACCGTCGAGTCCGGCAACGCGAACACCGGCAGCTGGTAGGCGTGGAACAGCTCGATCTGTGTGCCCAGCGCCACCGCCAGCTGCTCGGCCTGCGCCACCGCGCGGTCCGAGCCCTTCGAGAAATCGACCGGCACCAGGATGGTCTTGTCCGACATCGCGCGCCTCCTCAGTTCAGCTTCAGCGTCATCACGGGAACCTTCGCCGCGCGAACCACTCGCTCGGCCACGCTGCCGAGCAGCAGGTGCGACAGACCGCGGCGCCCGTGCGTCGCCATCACGATCAAGTCGACGTGCTCGCTGTCGGCCGTGCTGACGATCGCCTCGTCCGGCGCGCCTCGCAACAACATCGTGCTCACCGGCAGCCCGGTCGCACGCAGGTCCTCGCCCATCTGGTCGAGCCGGCGCGCCAGCTCGTTGCGGTACTCTTCGCTGAGCTGCGGCAGCGCGAACGAGGTCACCTCGCCGGTCAGCATCGGGTCGCCGAGCGCGAGCGTGGGCTCCCCCATCACGTGCACCAGCAGCAGCTCCGCCCCGAGTGCGCGTGCGAGGTTGGCGGCCTCTGCCGCGGCCCCGTCTCCCTCGTGCGTCATGTCCACGGGACACAGCACTTTTCGATGCTCCATGCGCCCTCCTGGCGTTGCCAGCCTCACTGCAGCCCCAGGAATGTGCATGAGCCGCGCCAAGTGCGCGGACACGGATTACGCTTACGGCATGAAGTACGACCCGTTTGCGCGCGGACAATACCCGGTCGGCGTGCGCTCGCTGGTGTCCCGGGACGCCGAGCACGGGGACCGAGAGCTGCCCCTGGAGCTCTGGTACCCCGCGCATTCGCGTCACGTGGGGCAAGATCTCTCGTCCCAGACGCAGGACCGCTACGCCGTGTTCGGGGCGATGCAGGTGACGCAGTCCGCCGTGCGCGACGCCGATCCGAGCCCGGGCGCGTTCCCGCTGGTGGTGTTCTCCCACGGCATGGCCGGCCACCGTCGGCAGTCGACCTTCTTCTGCACACACCTGGCGAGCCACGGCTACGCGGTCGCCTCGGTGGACCACGGCGGCAGCACGATCGCGGACCTGGTGACGATGGCGATGCGCGTGAAGGCGCGCGAGCTGCCCCCGGACCTGGAGCCGGTCCTGGCCGGCTACGTGGCGCATCGACCGGAGGACATGAACGCCATCATCGCGCTGAGCGCGAGCGGCGCGCTGCCCTGGCCCGTGACGCTCGACCTCGAAGCGGGCGTGGGCGTGAGCGGGCACAGCTTTGGCGGCTTCACGGCGCTGGTGGTGGCGGCGCGCAACCCGCGCGTTCGTGCGTGCGCTGCGCTGGCCCCTGCCGGCGGCGCAGGCCCGCTGTCGAGCGAGCTGCTCACGCGCGAGCTGCGCCTCGACCTGCCGCCGCACGTGGCCACGCTGTACCTGGGGCTCGAGCGCGACTCGCTCTTGCCGATCGCGGGCATCGAGGCGCTGTTCCGGCGCACCACGCCGCCCGCGCGCATGTTCACCCTGCCCAACTCCGACCACATGCACTTCTGCGATCGCGCCGAGAGCGCGCACGAGTTCTTCCGCAGCGTGCCGCGCTTCGGCCTGTTCGCGGAGATCCTCACGGGCCTACCCGCGTTCGCGGACCTGGTGCCGGCGGCGCACGGCTACGACTTCGCGAACGCGGTCGGCCTGGCGCACCTCGACGCCAGCCTGAAGCACAGCGCGGAGGCGAAGCAGTTCATCGAGGATGCGGTCGAGGCCTTCGCGGCGCGGGACATCATGATCCGCGCAGTGCAGCGCTGATTATTCGGCCAGCGTGTGGGGCGCGATCGACTCCAGCTCGTGGAGCGCGCCGTCTTTCAGGCCGTACACCCAGGCGTGCACCCACGGACCGGAGCGCTTCTTCCACGCGGCCTGCACGATCGACGAGCGCGCCACGGTGTGTGCGCCCGCGCGCGCGTTCAGCTCGACCAGGCGTGTGGCGCGATCGTCCTGGTCCTCGATCGTGTCCAGCTCGCTGGCGTGCTCCTTATGCACGTTGCGGATGTTGTCGAGCCAGTCGTTGATCGGCGGCGTCAGCGCCGGACCCATCGAGGCGATCACACCGCCGCAACCGTAGTGACCACACACGATCACGTGGTCGACCAAGAGCACATCGACCGCGTACTGCAGCACGCTGAGCATGTTCTGGTCGTCCGGCACGCACACGTTGGCGATGTTGCGGTGCACGAAGATCTCACCGGGGTCGGTGCCGGTGATGGTGTTCGCCGGCACGCGGCTGTCCGAGCAGCCGATCCACAGAAAGCGCGGGCGCTGCAGCGCGGCCAAGCGCTTGAAGAAGCCCGGATCCGCGGCGGTGCGCTCCTGGGCCCAAGACTTGTTGTTCAGCAGCAGATAGTCGCTCGGCTTCATACTTTAACACCACCCGTCTGGAAATAGGCATGTAGCGCGGTCTGACTTCGCTGCACGGTGAACTCGATGCCCCGCGTCTTCGCCGCCGCCTGCAGGTCATCCAGCGCGTCGATCACGTCCGGATCGATCAGGCGTGCACGGGTGCCGTCCACGATGATCTCGCCCCCGTGGGGTGCACTCTCGAACGCTTCCTTGAGCCGCGCCTTGTGCAGGAACGAGACGTCCGAGACGAAGCGAATCAGGCGGTTCTTGCCGTCATCCGTGACCATGATCGCTTGCGTGTAGTGTCCGTAGAGCACGAACGCAGCCGCGAACGCAAAGCCGAACAAGGTGCCCGTCAGCAGGTCCGTCACCAGGATCGCGACGATGGTGGCAGCGAACGGCAGGAACTGCGCGCGTCCGCTGCGCCAGACGTTTAGGTACAGCCTGGGCGAGGTCAGCTTGTAGCCGACCAGCAACAGCACCACGGCCAGCGCCGCCAGCGGGACGTGGTTGATGAAGCGACCCAGGAACAGCGCCACGAACAGCAGCAACACGCCGTGGGTCAGCGACGCGAGCCGGGTGCGCCCGCCCGCCTGCACGTTCGTGAAGCTGCGCACCACCACCGCGGTCAGCGGCAGGCCGCCGAGCAGGCCCGAGACCAAGTTGCCCGAGCCCTGCGCGAACAGCTCGCGGTTGGGCGCCGACGTGCGGCGCTGCGGGTCGATCCGATCGGTGGCCTCCAGGCAGAGCAGCGACTCGATGCTCGCGACCAGCGAAAGCGTGAGCCCCAGCCGCCAGACGTCCAGGCGCTGGAACGCGGACCAGTCCGGCATCGACCACAACGCGCGCAGCCCTCCCTGCTGCAGCAGCGGCATGCTCACGCGATGCTCGGCCGCGAGGTCGAGCGCGCTGCCCTCGAACAGCAGGCCTGCGATCGCACCGGTGCAGACGGCCATCAGCTCGCGCGGCACGTAGCGGGTCAGCGGCAGCCCGCGGTAGTTGCGCCAGAGGTAGAGCGTGAGCGCTGCGACGACGCTGACCGCGATCGCGCCCAGCGTGACGTACTCGAGCGCGTAGAACAGCTCCGAGAACGTGTTGTGCCCGTCGCGCTGCGAGAACGCGAAGTCTCCCTCCGGGTCGGCATCGTAACCGACCGCGTGCGGCAGCTGCTTGAGCACCAGGATCAGCCCGATCGCCGCCATCATGCCGCGGATCACGGCGTTCGGGACCAGCTGCGCGAGCCGCCCCGCGCCCAGCGCACCCAGCGCGATCTGAATGCCGCCCGCGAGCAGCACGGACACCGAGAACGCGTGGAGGCCGAGCCGCTGCATGCCGTCGAGCACGATCACGGTGAGCCCCGCGGCGGGACCGGCGACGCTCAGCTGCGAGCCGCTCAACCACGCGACCACCGTTCCGCCGACGATGCCCGCGACCAGGCCCGACATGGCGGGCGCACCGGACGCGGTCGCGATGCCCAGACACAGCGGCAGCGCGACCAGGAAGACGATCAGGCCTGCGCGTAGATCGACCGCGATCGTGCTCGCCTTGCGCACCGCATCCTCGGGCACGCTGATCATGCTCGGAACGACTTTCTCGGCCATGGACCCCTCACGGGTTTGAGCGCGCTCGGCGCACACCCTCGGTGTCGCGCGCGCTCGTCGCATGGTAGCTCCACCTGACTGTGCACAGCAACGCAGGGGGCTCGTTTTCGCCGCGATCTTGCGGTAGAGCCGACACCCTGTCGCGACAGTAAGACTGCAGACTCGCGGACGATCGAACGCGAGCTCAGTCTTGAAAAATAGGCATGAGGGGACGCTGGGACGATCCCCGTCGATCGGAGGCGTTTGTTCACGCCGACATGCGCGCTCGTCGGGCTGTTGAGACAGTGTCGAGCGGCGCGCGCGCGGGGTTGGGCCTACGCCCGCCGGCCAGCTTGCTGGGGCGACGCAGGTATCACACAGGGCACCGAGGGAGGATCACCCGAGGCGGCCCTAGCAGCCCGTTGAAAAAAGTCTGTTCTGGAGGATCGACAGTCCTTGCGAGGACGGATACGGTCTGCGGATGGCGATGGGACGC
>DASUME010000386.1:0-2971 GCA_036277895.1 Polyangiales bacterium | reverse complement strand
TCACGTAGATCATGGGCGCGATCCATGCAGGGTGTTGCGGATGCGATGCTCGAAGAAGTCGAGCAGATCGCCGTCATGAACCTTCTTGGTGAGCAGGGACTCCACGACGATCTCCTGGCTGTCGCTGTCGACCTCCTCGATGCGCGCGGAGTCCGTGATCCCCGCGTGCGCATAGTCGTGAAGCTGCCGGCGCACGGCGTCCCAGAACGCCTGCTCTGGGAGCGCGAAGTAGCGCGCAAACAGGAAGGAGACGTCCGCGAGGTTGTAGACGTAGACGCAGTCCATGAAGAGCTCGCGCAGGGACTCGGTGGAGGCCATGCGGTAGCCGTCGTCGTCGGGCACCGTCGCGAAGTAAGGATCGATCGTTGCAAAGTCGGGCAGGCTCTCGGGCGCGCGCAGGTAGTCGAGCACGAACTCGGTCTCCTGATGGAAGTCGCGCAACGCGATCCGCTGTGGCCAGCCATTTCGGTGCACCAAGATCAGATTCTGCGCATGGGCTTCGAACGCGATTCCGTGATGCACGAGCATGTGCCAGAGCGGGATGAGCACGACTTCGATCAGCTGCGCAGCCCACGCCCGAGCCCCGTGCTCATCGACCCACTCCGCGATGAAGGGGCGGCCGTCCGACTCGACGATGGTGAGCGCGGTGAACGGCACTGCTGCTTCCCCGTCGCGGAGCTTCGAACACACGCTCTCCCGGTAGATCACGCCGAAGCGCCCGCGCAGCGCCGCGTGCTGCGGTTCGTAGAGTATGCCCGCGTATTCGCGCAGCAGAACGAGCGACTCGCGCGCACTCAGGAATGGATCCGCCGCGACCATCGAGGTCAGCCAGTCGGACAGCACGGGCGCCGTGCACACGAAGTGCTCCGCGAAGTTGCGCCGAGACGACGTGCATACGACATCGAGCGGGAGCTTGACGTTGGCACGCTCGGGATGAGCGGCGTTGACCAGCGTGCGTAGCGACTGCGTGGCGTGGTAGCGGTCGCCCGCGCACCCGAGCGCGAGGATCTCTCCGCAAGCGAGCTCACCTTGCAGCTGGCCGCGTAGCGTGCGGAGCTGCCAAGGATGGATCGGCAGGAGCGCGTAGTGCTCCCAGTCCCCGCCGAGCTCGGCGAGCCGAGCGCCCAGCAGGTCGTACTCGCGATCGCCTAGCTCCTGCCTCCAGAACTTCCTTTCCTCTCCTGGAATCGCGATGCGCACGGCCGAGCGGGCGACAGCCAGCCACTCCAGCTGAAACGTGTTCGCCGTTTCGAAGCCGTACGCCTGGTGGTCTTGCAGTGAGAAGCCCGTGCGGGTCTTGAAGCAGGGGTGGTAAGGATGCCCCTCCACGATCGCCGACTCCAGCTGCTGGAAGGCGAGCCTGCGGCGTGATGCGCGCTGATGACACAGGTTCTCGCGGTTCCATCGGCACAAGCTGACGGTCTGCTCGAGCTCACCGTGCAGACGCGAGCGCGCGTCTGTAGCAATGTCCAGCGACGCGACCAGCTCAGCTAGACGGACCGGCCGCGGCTCACCCGCGAGTAGCGACACCAGCGTGCCTTGCGCGATGCGCACACGGTCGAACGCCCCGATCGCCGCGAGGCATCGGTAGGCGCGACCTGCTAGCTCGAACTCGAGCTGCACGTCGAAGACGGCTTCGCACGCACTCGACCCGTCCTCGCTGCGAGCCCTCGTCTGGTACGGCACCAGCTTCTCGAACAACAGCGCCTCGACGAGCTGTCTGACGACACGCTGCTCGGGCTCCGTGGACGCCGCGACCAGCAGGTCCGAGACCGAGAGCTGGGGAGCCGTCGTTCGTCGCGCCTCGACTGTCTGGCGATCCTCGCCGTGCGTCGTTCCCATCATCGGCCAGCCCCCGGCTCGCGCGTCTCGGTCTCACCACCAACCGCGAGTGATATTGATTTACGAGATCAACACAGAGACGGCAAGCGAGAAGTGCGGCGAGGTGCCTGTCGCGGTAGCGCGCGGCACGCCTACCCGGAACTCGAGGAAATCGTTCGAATCGTCGTGCCAATGCGACAGCTCGCACGCGCGCAGCCCGTGAGCCAGACCTAGCGTCGCCCACCGCAGCCGTTGACGATAATGATTTTCATCAACCAAGAATGGCGTGCGCCAGAGTCTCGGCGGTTCAGAGCTCGGCGACGAGCTTCAGGTAGTAACCGCGTCCTGGCCGCTGCACGCCGAAGGCATCGTAGAGCTTGGCGTCGACCAGGTTCTGGATGTCGAAGGTCGCGTAGAGCGACTTCTGGCGCACGTCGAAGGCGTACGTAATCCCGATCGCGTGGCTGAGCTGGCGTGGAATGGTCGCCTTGGAGTCGCGCTGTCCAACGCTCTCCCACCCGAAGAAGAAGTCATGCACGTAGCGGCCCTGGTAGAACGGCTCGATGCGGTCCGCGCGCATCAGCACTCCCTCGAAGTGCAGGAAGCCACCCCAGCTCGCGAACATCCACGGTCGGTTCGGGAGCCGGTCGCCCTTGAACTCGCCGTACGTGCCGCTGCTCGAGACGTTGCGCTGGTCCATGTATGTGACCTGCCCGTCGAGAGTCAGGTAGCGGCCTGGCGAAATCCACTTGAAGCTGGTCTCGATTCCTAGCGAGCGCGCTCGGTAGATGTTCTCGTAGCGGTAGACGTCGCGGCCCAGCAGGATGATCTGGTCGCGAGTGTCTCGAACGAATCCGTTCATCTCCGCCCAAAACCCGCCCGCCTTGGTCGCGCGCAGGTCGAGCTGCGCTCCCAGGTTTGCGTTGTGGCCTCGCTCTGGCGCGAGTGTGAGGTTCTCGCTGACTAGCACCCCGTTGCCGAAGATCTCGTCCGTGTCGGGCAGACGGGTGGCGTACTCGTACGACGCTTTGGCGAGCAAGTAGTCGTCGAGCAACGTCACACGCAGCGTGTCGCCCAGCCCGAGCTCGTTCTTCGCCTGATCACGCCGCGCCCAGACACCGCCGGACAGCGGCTCTTCGCTCTTGACGCG
>DASUME010000385.1:0-5969 GCA_036277895.1 Polyangiales bacterium | reverse complement strand
GTGCCGAGCTGCAGGAGCAGGGCATCGAGAGCACGTACATGGTCCGCATCCAGGCACGGGTGACGCCGGAGCAGCAGCTCGAGAACCTCGAGGCCGAGCTGCTCCAGGAGATCGCGGGCGCGCTCGGCCGCAGTGAGGATCGTGTCAACCTCGCGCTCGCCGAGTGCGACTTGCTCGCCGGGCAACACGCGCGCGCAGAGGGCGCTCGCAAGAGCGAGCTTGCGCGCGCGTTCAATGCGCAACGGCAGGTCGCGCGAGCGCGCTTGCGGGACCTGCTCATTCATCGCGAGGCGGCGGGCTTTCGTCGCAATCAAATGCTGAACGAGCTCTATCCCATCCCGCCCTCATTGCCTGAAGCGTGAGATCGCTTCACCCGTTAGCGTGATCGAGCCGTGTAAGCGTTCACATCACTCCATTCCGGGGTAGGCAAAGGGGCGACCAAAATGTGTCGTATTCTGCCCCGCCCGAGCCGAGGCGCACACTGAGCGCAGGCGCTCAGGTAACTAGAATCGCTGCAAAACCAGCGATTCTAAGGTGCCGGCGTGCGTTTCCGCGGCGTAACTGAGGCGCTTTTTACGCGGACCGATGAGCCCCGCCCGGGGCACTCACTCCCCAAGAAAACGGGTTCGCAGGGTTCGCGCAGATGTCCGCCGAACCAGAGCCCACAGCCGGAGAAGTGAGCGTAGTGAATCTGAATCGTCGTTCGTCGGAAGAGACCACGCAGCAGTCGACCCTTGGCCGTAGCCGCAGCATCCGCCACTTCGCCTTCGCAGTCGCTTTGCTCACGGGTTGTGCAGGTGGCTCGATCTCGGCGGTCGGCGAGTCCGCCACGAACGCCGACGACGAGCAGGACGAGGTTCAGGTCGACGAGGACAGCCCCGTCACCTACTCGGACGCGGGTGCGGCTCCGGTGAAGGCCAAGAACGATGCCAGCACGCGCACCATCGCGGACGCGGGCACCACGCAGAGCGAAGTCCCGGACACCAAGTCGAACACGAACGACGGCGGCGTGAGCCAGAGCACGAGCGACGCGGGCAGCCAGCCCACGAGCAGCGCCAACAACGGCAAGCCCGCCGGCGCGTACAAGGTGCAGAACGGCAAGATCTTCGACGGCTGTGGCGAAGAGCTGGTGATGCGCGGCGTCAACCACCCCACCATCTACACGGACCGCGCGGGCGCGGCGTTCCCCGAGATCGCGAAGACCGGCGCCAACACCGTGCGCCTGTTCTGGTTCGGCACGCACGGCGTCGCGGTGAACGAGCTCGAAGGGCCCGTCGGCAACGCGGTGAAGAACGGCCTGCTGCCGATCCTCGAGATGCACGACTCCACCTGCAAGTGGGACGTCGACCCGATCATCGAGCAGTGGATCAAGCCCGAGATGGTCGCGTTCATCAAGAAGCACGAGCAGCACCTGATCGTGAACATCGCGAACGAGGCCTCGTACCCGAACGGCGATGAGTTCGTCAGCAAATACAAGACCGCACTCACCAAGATGCGCGGCGCGGGCATCCACACGCCCCTGATCATCGACGCCGGCCGCTGCGGCCGCGACTACGACACGCTGCTCAACCGCGGCAAGGAGCTGCTCGACTTCGACCCGGATCACAACGTGATCTTCTCGGCGCACCTCTACGACGCGAAGCCCTCGACCTCCTACGCGGGCATCTTCGCGAAGGCCAAGGCGATGCAGATTCCGTTCATCGTCGGCGAGTTCGCGAACAAGGAGCCCCCGGGCTGCGGCGCGGACATCGACTACAAGAGCCTGATCAGCGAGGCCAACAAGGCCGGCTACGGCTGGCTCGCGTGGTCGTGGGGCGACAACGACCCCAACAGCAACTGGAACACCGACTGCGCGCTGTTCGACATGACGTCCACGTTCGCCTTCGACACGCTGAAGGACTGGGGCAAGGAAGTCTCGGTGGACAACAGCGTCAGCATCAAGGCCACGGCCAAGCGCCCGTATGCCCTCCAGCACGGCGACACCTGCCAGTAAGTTTTCGAGAAGTCCCTCCCCTCTGAATGGGCCGCCGGCATGGACGCCGGCGGCCCTTCGCCTTTCCGTCCGGGTGCTACGGTGGCGCTGTGCTCCGCCGCCGTTCGCTCGCCGCACACGCCATCGCGCACACGTTCTTCACGCCGCGTCCGCTCGCGCGTGCGATCCGCCAGCTCGGCTTCGTGCAGGCCGATCCGATCCGCGCCCCGGCACGCGCGCAGGACCTGATCCTGCGGCAGCGGGTGCCCGGCTACCGCGCGGGCGATCTCGAGCGGCACTACGCATCGCTGGAGATCGAAGAAGACTACCTCTATGCCTACGGCTTCCTGCCGCGCGAGAGCGGGCTGCTGCTGCACCCGCGCGCGTTGACCGCGCGCTTGCTCAAGCTCGACAAGTCGGTCCTGGAGGCGGTCCGCGAAGCCGGCGTGGTGCACCCTCGCCTGCTCGACGAGCAGTTCGGCGTGAAGCGGCAGCGCAACGCCTGGGGCGGCTTCTCGCGCGCGACCAAACGTTCGCTCGAGCGCCTGCACCACCGCGGCCTGGTGCGCGTGGCGCGCCGCGAGCAAGGCGTGCGGCTGTACGAGGTCACGCCGGCCAGCGCGGCCATGCACGACCCCGACGCGCGTCTGCGTGGACTGATGCGTGTGGTCGCAAACGTGTTGGCGCCCGTCTCCGAGAGCACGCTGCGCAGCATCGTGACGCGCGTCAGGCGCTGGATGCCGCGCGCGGCGCCCGCCAAGCAGCAGCTGGAGGCGCTGCTGCAGGATGGCGAGCTGGTGCGCGACACGCTCGACGACGTGTCCTACCTGTGGCCCGCGGCCTCCGCGCCCGCCGAGGTCCCGCGCGTGGTGCGCTTGCTGGCGCCGTTCGATCCGCTGGTCTGGGATCGCCCGCGCTTCGAGCAGCTGTTCGGGTGGGCCTACCGCTTCGAGGCCTACACGCCGCTGGCCAAGCGCGTGCGCGGCTACTACGCGCTGCCGCTGCTCTGGGGGGAGCGCGTGGTGGGCTGGGCCAACGCCCAGCGCGGCCCGAGCGGGCTCAAGCTGGAGCTGGGCTTCCAGGACCGTCGGCCGCGCGAGCGAGACTTCACGCGCGAGCTCGACGCAGAGATCGAGCGGCTGCGCGCCTTCCTGGAGCCCTGACCCTCCGGTTGGGGCGAAGCAGGCTGGCAACGTGCACGTTCGCCGAGTACAGGGACGCCCATGATGCGGTTCGGCTGGGTGCTGGGGGTCTCGGCGGCGTTCGCCTGCACCGATCCGTCGTTCAGAGAAGACGGCGGCATGAGTCTGGCCGAGTCGGGCACCGTGGACGCCGGCGAGCGTGAGGCCGAAGCCAGCGCACCGGCAGCGAGCCAGCCCGACGCGAGCAAAGCCTCGGAGCGCCTGCCCGACGTGCCGACGGGCGAGAAGGCCCCCTGCGTCCTCGGCGTGTCGAAGCTCGGCGAGTGCCGCCTGGGAGAGGAGCCCTGATGTCTGCGATCAAGATGCGCGCGTTCTGGATGGTGGGCACGCTCGCGCTGGTGCTAGTGGCCGTGCAGGTCGCGCGCTCCGAACCCACCGCTAGCCCGAAGGTATTCAAGAACGGTGACGTGCTGACCGCCGAGGATCTGAACGCCAACTTCGCCGGCGCGGTCCCCACCACGAGCGTGCCGTACGTGTGGTCGGCGTTTGCGCAGGCGCAGCAAGACCTCGGCCGGCTGGAGGCGGCGTACGTGAGCGAGGGCCGCGTCGCCACCTTCAGCTTCTCGTCCCCGGTCGCCGGCGACGTCCTGCTGAGCGCGTCCTACGAGATTCGCGTGCGTAACAGCTTCGAGAGCAGCACCCGCGACCAGTGCAGCGTACAGACGGTCGTGAGCGACGCGCAGACCGGCGGCTTCGGCAGCTGCACGCTCGGCTTCAGCTGCAACCAGCCCGGCTTCGCGACGAACGCGATCAACGCCAACCTGCCGACCCAGGACGGCGCGGGAACGTACCTCGGGCTGTCGCAGTCGGTGTCCCGCGTGTTGCCGCTCAAGCAAGGCCTCAACACCTACTACCTGATCGGCCGCACCAATTGCCCCGCGGGCATCTGGGGCGCGATCTCGTTCAGCGCGATCACCGTGAAGAACGGCGGCAACGCGACGTTGTCCATCCCCTGACATCCCCTGACGCGCATGGCTGGCTGCGTCATCGACTGTACGAAGGTCCACATCGCGTAGCCACGATTGGCGGCGGGCGGTGCCGCCCTGGTACCATGGTCAGAAGCCATGGACACCTCGGTCCCAGTCCCGGCTCACCTCCGACGTTACGTAGTCGAGCAAAACTACGCGGCGTACACGTCGCGAGATCAAGCCGTGTGGCGCTTCGTGTTGTTGCAGACGCACGCGCGGCTGCTGCAGCGCGCGCACCCTGCGTATGCAGCGGGCTTCGCGGCCGCGGGCATCGAGGTCGATCGCATCCCGCACATCGCGCGCATGAGCGAGCAGCTGGCAGCGACCTCGTTTCGCACGGTGTGTGTCGATGGCTTCATCCCGCCGCGCGCGTTCCAGGCCTTCCAGGCGCGCGGCCTGCTGCCGATCGCGGCCGACATCCGCAGCGCCGAGCACCTCGCCTACACGCCGGCCCCGGACATCATCCACGAAGCAGCCGGCCACGCGCCCTTCCTCGCGAATGCCGACTACGCGCGCTTCTTGCGCCGGATCGGGGCGCTGAGCGAGCGCGCCTTCGAGAACGCGCAGGACCGCCGGCTGTACGACGCGATCCATCTGCTGTCGGAGCTGAAGGAAGATCCCGCCAGCACGCCGGCGCAAGTGCAGCGCGCCGAGGCGCAGCTCGCCAGCGTGAAGGCGGAGAGCAGCGAGCTCAGCGAGGCCACGCGTATGGCGCGCCTCTACTGGTGGACCGTGGAATACGGGCTGATCGGCACGCTCACCGACTTCCGTCTGTACGGCGCGGGCCTGCTCTCCTCGATCGGCGAGGCGCACTTCTGCCAGCGTCCGAACGTGCAGAAACGCTGGCTCGACGCGAGCTGCGTCGAGCAGGACTACGACATCACGCGCTCGCAGCCGCAGCTGTTCGTGGCGCGCAGCTTCGGCGACCTGGAGCGTGTGCTCGACGAGGTCGCGCGCGGCGCGAGCCGTGGCGCAGCGGCGCTCGAGCAAGCCAGGCGCAGCGAGGACGTCGCGACGCTCGAGCTGCCGGGCGGGCTCGCGATCACCGGTGGGGTGCACGACTTCTCGCGCGAGCACGTCGCGCTGCGCGGGCCGTGTCGCATCTCGCGCGACGGTCGCGTGCTCGACGGGCTGCCCGAGACCGACGGCTATCTGCTGCCGCTCGGGATCGAGCTCGATGCCCTGCGCCGCGACGGCCGCGTGCGCGTGGCGGGCCTGGAGCTCTCCGGCACGCTCGTGCGCCAGCAAGACGGCGTGGCGTGGCTGCGCGATGTCGAGGTGACGCATGCGGGGGCTCCCGTGCTGCGCGCGTCGAGCTATCCGCTGCTGCTCGCGGAGCACGTCGTCACGGCCAGCGCCGCGGTGCCGGACGGCTTCTACCCGGCGACGCCGTTCGCGGGCACGCGGGTCCCGAAGCCGCGCAGCTACGCCGACGCCGAGCGCCATTTGCTCGCGCTCCACGAGCAGGTCACGGAGCTGATGCAGGCGCGTCTGGGCGCGGAAGCCGTGCGGCCTTTACACCGCGCGCTCGATCTCTACCCCCACGAGTGGCTGTTGCGCTGGAACCTGCTCGAAGCTCTGGTCGTCGCAGGCCAGAGTAGACACGCACTCGCGCGCACGCTCGGCGAGGAGCTGGAGCAGCTCGAGCTCCGCTATGCACATCGTGAACCGATCGCGACCGGGCTCGCGCAGCTGCGCGCCCTGACAAGCTGACAGGAGGCCACGCGTGAAGCTCGCCACGCTCGAGGACGGAAGCCGGGACGGCGCACTGTGGGTAGTCGACCGCCGCGGCGAGCGTGGCCTCTCTGCGGCCGCGATCGCGCCCAA
>DASUME010000384.1:0-6615 GCA_036277895.1 Polyangiales bacterium | reverse complement strand
GCTCGGCGTACGAGAGCTCGCCCGCGCGCCCCTCCAGCATCGTGAGCGCAGTCAGGTGGGTGAGGCCGAGCAGCGCCGGCGGATCGTCCGCCGAGCCAGCCTCGAACACCACGCGCAGCGCGACCACCGGACTGTCCGCATCGCGCGTCACCTGCCACTGCGCGTCTGGCAAGGGATGGATACGCTCGGCGGGCGCCTGCCGTGCACCGCAGCCGAGCAAGAACAGCGAGAGGAGCCAGCGTTTCATTGCGCCGTCTCCTTGCGCGACTTGAGCGTGATCGTGAAGCGCCGCTTCTCGCTCAGGTACAGCGAGGCCACGCGCGTGACGTCTTCCTTGGTCACGCTCGCCAGCGCCTCCAGGTACTCGCGCAGGCCGTCGGGACTGCCCGAGACCGCGATGAACTGCCCCATCAAATCCGCGGCGTCGTCGGCGGTGGCGACCGCCATGGTCAGGTCGTAGCGCAGGTGCGAGCGCACCGCGTCGACGCGCGCCGGGTCGACCTCGCCGCGCGCCAGCAGATCGATCGCGAGCTGGATCTCGCGCTCGACGTCCTCGAACGACGCGCTCTCGCGCAGCTCCGCGCCGACCACGAACAGGCCCGGATCGCGGCTGAAATTCTCCTCCCAGCTCTGCAGGTCGAGCAGCCGCTGCTGCTCCACCACCAGCGCCTGGTAGAGCGGCGACGAACGATCGAACAGCAAGCCGTGCACGACCTCGAGCGCGGCCGTGTCGAGCAGGCGCGCCTTGCGCATGGCGGGATCCCCCTCGCCCGCGAACGCACCGCTGCGGTAGCCGAGCAGCAGCTGCGGTGCGGACATGCCGTCCCAGTCGATGTGGCGACGCGCACCGAGCTCGGGATCCGGCTCGGCGGGGATCGCCGGCTGGTCGCGCTTGCCCTGCCAGCCCGCGTAGTGCTTCTTCACCAGCTCCAGCAGCTGCGCGTGCGGCACTTCGCCCGCGCACAGGATGGTCGCGTTGTCGGGCGTGTAGAAGCGCCTGAAGAACGCGCGCGAGTACTCGTACTTGTCCGGCATGGACTGGATGTCTGCCAGGTAGCCGATCGTGGTGTGCCCGTAGGTGTGGCGCTTGAAGGCGAGCTCGCTCAGCGCTTCCCACATCTTCTGCGACGGGTTGGACGCGCTCTTGTTGTACTCGCCGAGCACCGCGCCGGTCTCGGTGCGGAACGCGCGCTCGTCGTACTGGAGGTGCTGGAAGCGATCGGCCTCCAGGTCCACCACGGCCTCCAGCGCCGTCGACGGTGCGGTCACGGTGTAGAGCGTGAAGTCCTGCGTGGTGTACGCGTTGTTGTCCGCACCGAACGACTGGATGCGCTCCTCGTAGGCGCTCTCCGAGTAGCGCTCGGTGCCGCGAAACATCATGTGCTCGAACAGGTGCGCGAAGCCGGTGTGGCCGGGCTCGACCTCGTCGCGCGCGCCGACGCGCACCAGCGTGTAGTACGCGACGATGCCCGGGCTCTGCCACGGGATCGAGATCACCGTCAGCCCGTTGTCGAGGCGCGAGACTTCCAGCGGCTTCGAGAACGGACCGACCTGCGCGGATACGCTCGCAGGCAGCGCCAGCGCCAACACCCCAAGCCAGAGCGCCTTCACGCGCCGCGCACCAGAGACGGCCTGTAATCTTCGGGCGCCGCGAAGCCCAGCAGCGCGAGCACGGTGGAGGCGACGTTGGAGAGGCCCGGCTTCTGCGCGGCCTGGATCACGGACTCGTCGATCGCGAGCTTGTAGGCGGGCGCGTGCAGCAGGAAGGGCACCGGGTTGAGCGTGTGGCTGGTCTTCACCGCCTGGCGTCCGTGCGCGTCCTTCTTGACGTTGCCCTTCTTGTCGACGTCGTACATCTCCTCGCAGTTGCCGTGATCCGCGGTCACGATCAGCGCGCCGTTCAGCTTCTCGATCACCGGGATCAAGCGGCCGATCGAGAGGTCCACCGCCTCCACCGCCTCGATCGCGGCGTCGCGCAGGCCGGTGTGGCCGACCATGTCGCCGTTCGCGTAGTTGATGCGCGCGTGGCGGAACTTCTCGGTGAGCAAGGCCTGGATCAGGTTGTCCGTGATCTCGGCGGCCTTCATCCATGGGCGCTCTTCGAACGGCAGCACGTCGCTGCGCACCTCGCTGTAGGTCTCGTACTTGTCGTCGAACTTGCCGCTGCGGTTGCCGTTCCAGAAGTACGTCACGTGGCCGAACTTCTGCGTCTCGCTGCCCGCGAACTGCGTGATCATGTTGCGCGCCAGGTACTCGCCGTAGGTGCGCTCGATCTTGGGCGGCGGCACCAAGAAGTGCTTGGGCAGCTTGAGGTCGCCGTCGTACTGCATCATGCCCGCGTACAGCACGTCCGGCCGGCGCTTGCGCTCGAAGTGCGGGAAGTCTTCGTTCTCGAACGCCACGCTGAGCTCGATCGCGCGGTCGCCGCGGAAGTTGAAGAAGATCACCGAGGCGCCGTCCTCGATCGGCCCGACCGGCTTGCCGTTGTCCGCGATCACGAACGGCGGCAGGTTCTGATCGCCGATGCCCTTCTTCTCGTCGCGGAACGTCTTGACCGCCTCTTCGGCGCTCTTGAACTGCCGGCCCTCGCCGAGCACGTGCGTGTGCCAGCCGCGCTCGACCATGCCCCACTCGGCGCCGTAGCGATCCATCGTGATCACCATGCGCCCGCCGCCCGACGCCACGCGGTAGTCGCGCTCGCCTGCGTCGTTGATCTGCTTGAGCGTGCTCTCGAGCTTCTCCAGATAGATCAGCCCGGACGTCTCGGCGACGTCGCGTCCGTCGAGCAGCACGTGCACGCGCACCTGCTTGACGTTCTCCTTGTGCGCGCGCTCCAGCATCGCCAGCAAGTGGTTGATGTGCGCGTGCACGTTGCCGTCGCTGAGCAGGCCGATGAAGTGCAGCGGCTTGTCGTTCTGGCGCGCGCGCTCGGTGACCGCCTTCCAGGTCTCCATCTCGAACATCGCGCCCGAGTCGATCGCGTTCTGGACGAGCTTGGCGCCCTGGTCGAACACGCGCCCCGCGCCGAGCGCGTTGTGACCTACTTCGCTGTTGCCCATGTCGTCGTCGCTGGGCATACCGACCGCCGTGCCGTGCGCCTGGAGGCGGGCGTGCGGTCCACTGTGCAGCCGGTCGAGGTGCGGGGTGCGAGCGAGCCAGACGGCGTCCGCCTCGTTGTGATGCCCGTAACCCACGCCGTCCATGACCACCACCACCACGGGGCCGCTCACGCCGGCGATCGTGGGGTGTTTTGCGAGCTGCCAACTAGTCATTCTCCAGCTTTAGCACCACTCGGCGAGGTGCGGCGGGGCGCTGTCGACAAAGCGCGGGAGTGGCCCTACAGTCGGCCAATGACCACCATTTCCGCAGGCAAACACGTCGTCTTGGACTACGTGCTGTGCGACGAGGACGGAGACGTCATCCAACGCTCGATCGAGCCGAACGTGGGTCCGCTCCGCTACGTGCACGGTTACTCGCCGATCCTGCCCGGCCTGCACAGCGGTTTGGATGGGCTGCCGATCGGCAGCCAGAAGCAGATCAAGGTGGCGCCCGAAGACGCCTACGGAGTGCCCGACGAGGACGGCGTGTTCGAGGTCGATCGCGCCGAGCTGCCGGAGCCCCAGAACGTGAAGTTCGGCGACGAGATCCTCGGCGAAGACGAAGATGGAAACGAGTTCGCCATGCACGTGATCGAAGTGCATGACGACCACGTGGTGGTCGACACCAACCACCCGCTCGCGGGCTTCACGCTGATCTGGGATGTCACGGTGCGCGAGGTGCGCGACGCCACCAAGGAAGAGATCGACTCGGCCCGCGCCGACGCGGCGGAGCTGGAGATTGGACCTTCATTCGCCGGCGACACCACCGCCCACTGAGAGGTAGCGGCTCAACGCGCTGGCGGCGTTGTCCTGGATCCGCGGATCGCCCAGCTCTGAGAAGAGCGCGCTCTGCTCGACCAGCGGTCCGGTCAGCGCCCTGGGCGCACTGGCGTAGAAGCCACCGCTGCGCAGCGAGTCGTCCGCGAGGGCATCGGCCAGGCGCGCGGCGCCCCGTTGCACGTCGTGCACGGCGCCGAGCGCGGGCAAGACCAGCGGCATCAGCACGTACTTCATCGCCAGCCGCAGCGGCAGCGGGTAGTCCTTGGCGATCTCCGTGCCCCGGGTGTTGCCCGGGCTCACCGTGAGCCAGCGCAGCTCGGGGTGGGCGCGCGCCTGGGCAGCCATCCACAGCGCACCCAGCAGCTTCACCTGCCCGTAGGCGAGTCCACCGTCGAACCTCCGACCGCGGAAGAAGCTCCCGTCGCAGACCGACGCAAACTCGTCGGCCGAGTAGCTCGGGAGCACCGGCCGGGCGATGCCGAGCAGCGCGACACCCCGTGCAGCCTCGCTGCCCACGTAGACCACCGAGCGGCGCAGCTTGCCGAGCAGTGCAGTCGCGAGCGCCGCGTGCCCGAGCACGTTGCAGGCCATGACCTGGGTCACGCCGTCCGCCGTGCGAGCGAGTGGGGTCTTGCCGCCGCTGCCGCCCGCGTTCAGCACCAGATCGTCGATCGTCGGTAGCTCCGCAACGGCTCGGCGCGCGTCGGCGACGCTGGCCACGTCGACTACACACACTTCGAACACGCGCTTGCCCGTCTCGGCCTGCAGCGCGGCGCGCGCGGCTTCGCCCTTGTCGCGGTTGCGGCACGCGAGCACGACGCGGTCGTAGCGGGGCGCGAGCTGCCGCGCGAGCTCGCGCCCGATGCCCGAGTTGGCGCCCGTGATCATCACCACCTTACTCATGCACCACCCTCACCTTCTCGATCCGATCGTTTGACCTGCGCGACTTCAGCTTTTGCCCATCGCTCCAGGTGGGCGAGCGACAACACCCCGCTCCACACCCGTTCGTCGTGCTTCGTCATGCGTCTACGCTGCCAGGGCTCGATGACAGCCTCTTGTCAGGATAGGCGTGTGCATCGACTGCCGCGGCGCTCGATGTCATGGTTCGAACCATGCCCACCTCACGGACGTTCACCTTCGATTACCCGGCCGATCCCGAGGCCGTCGCGGCGCTGCTGCACGACCCTGAGTTCTTGCGCAAGCGCTGCGAGGCTGCCGGGGACAAGAACGTGGAGATCCACGTCGAGGCGATCGTGGATGGCATCCACATGACGGTCGCGCGCGAGCGCACCATCGACCTGCCCGCGATCGTGCGCAGCATCGTCAAGCCGACCAACCGCGCCGTCGAGACCACCACCTGGCGACGCGACGGCGACTCCTGGCGCGCCGAGTACTCGCTCGAGGTCGCGGGCTTGCCCGGCAAGGTGAGCGGCCAGAGCACGCTCGCCCCGAGCGCAAGCGGCACCCACTACAGCTCGACCTTCGAGGTCACCGCGAAGTGGCCGGTCGTCGGCAAGAAGATCGAGAGCGCGATCGCGGACGGCTTCACGGAGCAGCTGGCGCTCAACGCCGAGCGCAACGCCGAAGCCCTGAAGACCCCGGCCTGATCACGGGCTCCCCTCGGCGGTCACGAGCGGAGGCCTCGCGTCGGTCGGGCGAACGTCGTAGTGGAACTCGTAGCGAGCCCAGCGCGCCGGGGGGATGCTGGCGACATTCTCCTTGAGCTTCTCGGCGTAGCGCGCGTCTCCACCCAGCCGGTTCGGGTGCATCGCCTCGAAGTCGCCCCGCTCGCTGAAGCCGTAGACGAGCAGCGACTCTCCCACCGGCGTTACGGTGCCCGCGGGCAGCTTGAGTCGGTACGAGTAGCCCGCGGCGCGCTCGCTCTGCGACGGAAACTCGGCGGGCACGTCCGCGGTCGCCAGCGGCGCCTGCTCCTCGTTCGACGGCCAGAGCAGGCTGTGTGCGCCCGACGCATCGACCCCGAACACGATCAGGTACGCCGGGCGCGAGGCCTTGATCGCGAGCTCGAGCCGCCAGCCCTCGTCGAGGTGGCTGGGCAGGTTCGTGCTCAGGTGCAGCGCCTGCGCAGAGCTGAACTGGCGGTGCTCGAACGCGTACGCCATCGGCGTCTGCCACGCGATCTCATCCACGGTCTCCAACTGTTCCTCCGCACCCGCCTGGAGGCCGAATCCCTCCACACCGACCTCCGCACCGACCGAGCGATGCCGGCTGCCGAGGAAGCCCTGCTTGCCGCGCCCCACGTAGACCGTGGTGACCACGTCGGCGCCGCATGGCCCCACGATCCTGGCCTGCAGGATCTCGCTCTGCTGCACGTCGAAGTCGACCTGACGGATCTCGCTCGAGTCGCCGCTGAGCTGCGCGACGTTCAGGTAGTCGGCCTCGAGCGCTGCGACGCCGCGCACGTAGCTGCGGTTGTGCTCGTGCACCTCGGCGGCGGAGCGCTTGATCTCGACCATGCAGCCGGGCGCGCGCTCGTCGGCGATCGTCCACTTGCCGTCCGGACGCAGCTCGACCGCGCGCCCGATCAGGTCCTGCGGGTCGATCACCGGGCGCAGGAGCGCGGTCGCGCTGCGCAGCGACACCTTGACGGGTGCGATCGTGGTCCCGGGCTCGGTGGTGCTCGCACACGCCGCCAGCAGCAGCAGGCACAGCGCCCTCATGGTGCGACGCCCGTGACGAGCACGATCTCCTCGGGCTTCGCGTCGGCCGCAGCACT
>DASUME010000383.1:0-2772 GCA_036277895.1 Polyangiales bacterium | reverse complement strand
AACAGCTGGGATACCTGGGCGCGAAACTTCGGCTACCCGTACCGCGGTCAGCCGTCGATCGTGTACGCGCTGCCGTTCACGCTCGACACGAGCAGCCAGGTCACCGCGCGCGCGCCTGCTGGCTATGGCGCGCTCGAAGGTACGGACGGCGAGCTGCGCTCGATGGATGGCAGCATGCTCGACGACACGGCGGGCGCCAAGGGCAGCGGCGCGGATCGTTTCCTCGAGCAAGCGGGCGCGCGGCTGTCGCTGCGGGTGCTCAGCACCGACCCGTGCTCGCGCCCCGACAAGCCTGCGAGCTGCGGCATGCCGTGTACCGCCATGCCGGATGGCTGCGGCACGCTCGTCTGCAACCCGAGCACGAACGTGTGCGAGTCGTACTGCTCGGCGACGCCGCCACCCTCCGCGGTCGCGGACTTGCGCGTGAGCGAGTACCCGGATCGCACGCACGCGCACACGTGGGCGAAGCTGTCGTTCAAGTCCTCGGCCAGCCAGCGCCCGATCGGTGGCTACGACGTGAAGGTGAAGCCGGACGGCGGCGACTGGACGAGCGCCTTCACGCACGACCCGGTGCAAGTGCTGCGCGCGGTGGCGCTCGACGTCTGCAACGACCCGGCGAACGCGAGCCTGAACCGCTGCCTCACCATGCAGCCCGGTACGCAGATCGACGTCGACATCGCGGGGCTGAAGCAGTCGACGAAGTACTCGGTCTCGGTGACGCCGCGCGACTCGATGTGCAGCGAGTCCGGGCCGACGATGATGGCCGACTTCGCGACGCCGGAGCGCACGTTCTCCACCGTGTCGCCGTGCTTCGTCGCGACGGCGGCATACGGCTCGCCTCTCGCGACCGAGGTGGGCGTGCTGCGCCGCTGGCGCGACCGCTACCTGGCCACGAACACGCCCGGGCGAATGCTGATCGCCAGCTACTACCGTGTGGGCCCGGTGCTCGCGGACGTGGTACGCCCTCGGCCGTGGATGCGCTCTCTCGCACGCGGATTGATCTGGCCGGTGGTCGAGCTCGCGCGTTGGTTGCAGGACTGATGCGGCACGTGGCCGCGGTCGCGCTGTGCGCGCTGGTTGGCTGCGCACACGTCAAGCCGCACGAACGTGAGTTGCTGTCGCGGCCGAGCATGGATCCGAACTCGGAGGCCGGCGAAGCCGCGTTCCAGGCCCACCTGCACGAGTCGCGCGAGGGAGCCACGTACAACTCCAGCGCGGGCGGCGGCGGCTGCGGCTGCAACTGATGGCGCGCCGACCAAGTGCCGCATTGTTGTTCCTGGTGTACGCGCTGACTGCCTCGCTGGCGGGCGCCGACGCAGCGTCCGGCACGTACACCGGCCAGATCAACGCGCGCGGCAACTACTACTGGGAGTACTCGACGCGCGTGGTGGCGCCGAGCATCAACGCGAGCCTGGCGACACCTTCCGGCGTACGCGTCGATGGCACGTACTTGATCGACGCGATCAGCAGCGCCAGCGTGGCGACCGGCACGATCGACGATCGCGTGTTCACCGAGAAGCGTCACGACGTGACCGTGGGACTCGGCTACGAGATCGAGCTCGGCAAGGCGCAGCTCGATCTCTACGGCAGCGGACGCATCAGCCGCGAGCCCGACTACAAGTCGAACCGCGGTGGCTTCGCGGCCGCGCTGAGCCTGAACCAGCGCAACACCGTGCTGCACTTCAACGGCTACTTTAGCCACGACGACGTGTATCGCGTGCTGCGTATGGTGCCCGCCGACGATCCGACCAAGCTGCTCGCCTCGCGTGCGGACTTCGTCGGCAACCTCGACGTGGTGTCGCTCGGGTTCGCGGTGGATCAGGTGCTGAACCGATCGACCTCGATCACGCTCGGCTACGATCTCTCGCTGCTCAGCGGCTTTCAGGCCAACCCGTACCGCATGGCTCGCTTTGCCGCGATGGGCGCGGGCGCCGAGCACCATCCCGATCAGCGCACACGCAGCGCGCCGTACGTCTGGTTCTCGCACTTCTTCGAGCGCACGCGCGACGCGATCCGGATCAACTACCGCTTCTATCGCGACGACTGGGACATCACGGCGCACGCGATCGACACGCGCTTCCACCAGGAGATCGGCGACGACCTCGAGCTGCGGCTGCGCTATCGCTACTACAACCAGAGCGACTCGTTCTTCAACAAGACGGGCGGCTACACTGCACCGGACACGGTCGCGGGAACGCCGGGTGATCGCTACATCACGGCCGACCCGAAGATGACCGCGTTCCACGATCACACGTTCGGCGTGAAGGTGCGGCTCGCGCTCGACTTCTTGAGCTTCACGAAGCTCGACTTCCTGCACACCGCCGTGGTCGACTGGACGATCGAGTACATGCGGATCACGAACCGCTATGGGCCGATCGCCGTCGTCGCGCAGGGCGGGATCGGCTGGAGCTTCTAGCGCGTCTCGGGCCAGTCGCCGGGCGGGTCGCTGCGAACCTCGATCTGCGCTCCCGTGAACGGGTGCGCGAACGCCAGGTGCGATGCGTGCAGGTAGTGGCGGCTGCCGAAGATGCCGCCGTACAGCGCGTCACCCACGATTGGCGCGCCGATCGCGGCCAGGTGTGCGCGCACCTGATGCCGGTACGCGCGGCTCGCGCGCACCTGCAAGACGTAGAGCTCACCATGAGCGCGACAGCTCTCGACGACCGTGAGCGCGGGCCGGCCGAGCGGGTTCACCTCCACGCGTGCGCGGTGGCGCGGGCTGGGCGCCAGCGACAGCTCGATGCTTTGCGCGCGTACTGGCTCCGCGACCAG
>DASUME010000382.1:0-3265 GCA_036277895.1 Polyangiales bacterium | reverse complement strand
GGGCGTGAGCGCGCGCGAGCGTTCGCTGACGACGCCGCGCGATCTGCACACGGAGAGCTACGAGACGGCGGCGAGCTGCACGCGCTGTCACAGCGATCACGCGCAGAGCTTCGCGCGTACATTTCATCGCACGATGACGCGCGAGGCGCGCGGCGCGGACGTGCGCGCGCCGTTCGCGGGCGAGCGGGTGAGCTACTTCGGCGTGCCCGCGACGATGGACAAGCGTGACGGCACCCCGCGTATGAGCTGGGGCGGACGCACGATCGAGATCGCGCTGACCGTGGGTTCACGCCGCTACCAGCAGTACATCGGGCGAGTGGACGGCTCGCTGCAGCGCTTGCCCTGGGCCTACCACCTGGAGGAGCAGCGCTGGTTTCACATGAACGGCGCGTTCTTGACCGCCGACCCCGCGCTGCCGATCGCCGGAGCCGACTACACGCGCCACGTCACGCGCTGGAACGACAACTGCATTTTCTGCCACAACGTGCGGCCGAACCCGGGCCTCGCGAATGGGCACTTCGAGAGTAAGGTCGAGGAGCTCGGTGTGGCGTGCGAGGCTTGCCACGGGCCCGCCTCGGCGCACGAGCGCGAGAACCAGGATCCGTATCGGCGTTATCGGCTGCACCTGAGTGGAGCGGCCGATCCGACGATCGTCAACCCGGCGCGCCTGTCCCAGGAGCGCTCGCTCGACGTGTGCGGGCGCTGTCACGGGCAGCGCATCACCGACGACGTGTCCGCGTTCTTGCGCGCGGGCGATCCGTTCGTGCCCGGCGACGATCTCTCGCTGTACTCGGCGCCGCTCTGGCACGACACCACGCTCGCGGGGGAGCCCGGCCCGTTCGCGAGCCGCTTCTGGGACGACGGCACCCCACGCTTGACCGCGTACGAGTACCAGGGCGTGCTGCAGTCGCCATGCACTGCGGGCGGGCAGCTGACGTGCTTGTCCTGCCACGACATGCACGCGGGTGATCCGCGCGGACAAATGCGCCCGGAACTGACGCGCGATCAGCTGTGCACGCAGTGCCATACGCAGGTGTCTGCAGACCACGCGCGCCATCCGGCGCAGAGTCAGGTCGGCTGCGTGGACTGTCACATGCCGTCGGTGGTCTACGGCGTGATGGCGAGCCACCCGAGCCATCGTATCGAGATCCCCGCGCTTCACCCGCGCCAGGATCGGCCCGATGCGTGCACGCTGTGTCACGTCGATCGCACGCGCGAATGGCAGCGCGGCGGGTTGTCGCAAGCGGAGCAGCAGCTGTTCGGAGGGGATCCGCTGATGCGCGCGATCACGGCCGCGAGCTACGCGCAGCCACGGCTGGCAGGCGACCGCCCCGCCCGAAGCAACGCGCTCTTGCTCGAGGTGATGGAGCACGACCCCTACCCCGGCGTGCGGCACCTGGCGTATCGCAGCCTGCTCGCGCGCTCTCCGGGCTCGGCGTTCGTGCCGGAAGCGACGGCGAGCGAGCGAGCAGCGAGGGTGGGTGCTTTGCGTGCGAAGCTTCCCGTGGAGCCCGTGCCGGCGCTGGACGCGCTGCGTGCGCGTGCGAGCGACCGCGCGATCGACATTGGAGAGTGATGGAACCGCACGCGCGTCGTTATGGCTTGAGCCTGTTGTTCGCGAGCGCCTGCCTCGGCTTCACGCTGGAGGCCGCGCACGCGCTCAAGCTCACCGCGTACCTCGACGTGCCGCTGCGGCGCGAGCTGCTGACCTGGGCACACGCGCACGGCGTCGGGCTCGCGCTGGTGCTGCTCGCCTATGGCGCGAGTGGAATCGCGGAGGTGCGAAACGTGAAGCAGCTCGCGATCGGGTCGCTCGGAATGGTGATCGGGTTCGCACTCGCGAGCCTGGACCTGCACGAGAGCGATCCGGGCGTGGCGATCGCGCTGGTGCCGGTCGGCGCACTGCTGGTACTACGTGCGCTGTACGTGGCCGCCCGCACGGCCTGGCGAGTTTGACGCAAAGGAATCGTCGCAAGGCGGCCAGTTATCGGCTACGGGAGTCGCCATGCGCGTTCAGCTCAGCTTCACTTTGGTCAGCTTGCTCGCAGTCGCCTGTTCGACGGATAACGGCGCCACGGGCGAGAACGAGAAGAAGATCGACAACGCCAACCAGACCGCAGGCGACGACGCGAGCACGGACGCACCGAAGCTCGACGCGTCGGCCCGTGATGCGGCGCCGGCCAGGAGCGATGCGGCGGCCGACAGCTCGGTCAATGCGGACGCGAGCGCGGAGCTCGACGCGGGCAGCGCATCAGACGCAGACGCGAGCGAGCCCGTCGTCGACGCGGCGACCAAGCGCTGCGGCACGCGCGGCGGCATCACCTGCAAGGACAAGGAGTTCTGCGACTTCGCCGGCGATCCGCAGTGCGGCGCCACGGACAAGGGCGGCGTGTGCACGCCGATCCCGAAGCAGACCAAGGAAGACGCGCCCGTCTGCGGCTGTGACAAGCGCAGCTACGCCAACGCGAGCGTGGCCAACGCGGCCGGCGTCTCGGTGCTGCGTACGGGGCTGTGCTCGCCGCTCGAGTGCGAGGGCCTGGGCGGCGAGGTGCTCCACAGCAACGGCGCCAGCCTCCCCGCGTGCGAGCCCAACCAGAAGACGTGGGGCCTCAGCGGCGGCATCGAGCCGGTGACCTGCTGCTTCCCCAAGGCGGCCACGGACCCGATCGATCCCGGCATCTGCGGCGGCTTCGCGGGCTTCCCGTGCGGCAAGGGTCAGTTCTGCGACTACGCGCTGGGCGACGGCTGCAGCAACATCGCCGACGGCGCCGGCAAGTGCGCCGTGATCCCGGACGCCTGCACGCAGGTCTACGACCCGGTCTGCGGCTGCGACGGCACCACGTACTCGAACGCCTGCACCGCACACCATGCGGGCATCTCGGTGAAGACCGAGGACGCCTGCGGGACGAAGCCCTAAAACGGGTTGGTGGGCAGGCCGATGCGGGGCGCGGCGGCCGGGTCTTCCTCGTCGTAGAAGAGCACCTCCGGCTCGTGCAGCACGAGCTCGGGCTCGGGCGGGGCCTTGCGCGCGGCAACGAGCTGCTCGCGTTTGGGTGCCTCGACCGGAGCGCGCTTGGGGCGCGCGGCGCGCTTCGGGACGACCTTGACGGGCTCCTCCAGCACGGGCTCAGGCACGAGCTCGATCGGCGCGAGCTCGGCCCGCGCTTCGAGCACGACCGGCGCGGGCTCCGGGAACGCGAGCGGGGTGGCGACCACCCGCGGCGCGCGATCCAGCCACGCGTGCACCATGGACCCGGCGCCCAAC